>NZ_JAVMIP010000019.1 GCF_031729055.1 Pseudocalidococcus azoricus BACA0444
TAGGGTTATCCAAGACACATTCTTATTTTCTCATATTTGAAAACGGATTGCTATAGGGAACTAGAATTTGACTAGTCCGATTAATGTTCTTGCTCGGCTTTGATGACTCCCCTAGTGAAGATTGGTTTAAGAAAAATGCGAGTCCAGAACTTACGGAAAAGATTTATGGTTATTTGTCGGACGCTGAAAAAGTGAGATTAGTTGAGAGCTTGATGAACGCACTGTAAAACCGATTGGGAGCTTGTTCTCAAAAAAATTTTAAGCCTCAACCAAAAACCTTTGTGTGAGTGGATACTATTCCCCCGTACCTTGTACCCTAGAACCTAGACCTTAAACATTTGTTGCATTAGGACTTAGGCGTGGAGAATCGGTATCAGCCCCAAGAGATTGAACCTAAATGGCAAGATCACTGGCACCAGTCAGGCTTAGACCAAACGGGAACGGATACCAGTCAGCCGAAATTTTACGCACTTTCGATGTTTCCTTACCCCTCTGGGAATTTACACATGGGCCATGTGCGGAACTACACCATTACCGATGTGATCGCCAGGGTCAAAAAAATGCAGGGCTATCGGGTGCTTCATCCAATGGGGTGGGATGCCTTTGGCTTGCCGGCCGAAAATGCGGCGATTGAACGGGGAATTCCACCGGCCCAATGGACAGAAGCCAACATTACCCAAATGAAAACTCAACTGCAACCCCTCGGACTTTCCTATGATTGGTCGCGAGAATTAGCTACCTGTCGCCCGGATTATTACCGCTGGACGCAATGGTTATTTCTCCAGTTTTTTGAAGCCGGGTTAGCCTACCAAAAAGAAGCAGCGGTGAACTGGGATCCGATTGATCAAACGGTTTTGGCCAATGAACAGGTGGATAGTGAAGGGCGATCCTGGCGATCCGGGGCCATCGTGGAACGGAAACTCTTGCGGCAATGGTTTTTGAAAATTACGGACTATGCCGAGGCTCTGTTACAGGATTTAGAAACCCTCACAGGCTGGCCGGAACGGGTGAAATTGATGCAGGCCAACTGGATCGGCAAATCCACGGGGGCTTATTTGGAGTTTCCAATTGTCGGCTCTGAGCAAAAAATTGGTGTCTTTACGACCCGGCCCGATACCGTTTATGGCGTGACCTATGTGGTGCTGGCTCCCGAACATCCTTTGACGCAAACTGTAACCACGAAAAAACAGCAAGCGAAGGTCAAAAAATTTATCGAGTCCATCAGCCATGAATCGGAACTAGAACGGACGGCGGAAGATAAACCGAAACGGGGCCTGGCCACAGGGGGGAACGCCTTAAACCCATTCACTGGTGAGGAAATTCCGATCTGGATTGCGGATTATGTCTTGGTGGAGTACGGGACTGGAGCAGTGATGGGTGTGCCAGCCCACGATCAACGGGATTATGAATTTGCCCAACAGAATCAACTGCCGATTAAGACCGTGATTATTCCCGCCAATCCAGAAGTAGTGAAATTGGATCAGGCCTACACGGAATCGGGAATTCTGATTAACTCGGGGGAATTTGATGGCCTGGAGTCACCCATTGCTAAAACTAAAATTATTGAATTTGCCGAATCGCAAGGGTGGGGCAGAGCCAGGATTCAATATCGCTTGCGTGATTGGTTAATTTCTCGTCAGCGTTATTGGGGTGTACCGATTCCGATTATTCATTGCCCAGATTGTGGCGCAGTTCCCGTTCCCGATGCAGATTTACCTGTGGTTTTGCCGGAAAATGTTGCATTTACAGGCCGGGGGGCTTCTCCTTTGGCACAACTAGAAGATTGGGTGAATGTCAAATGTCCCACCTGCGGCAAACCGGCCAAACGGGAAACCGACACGATGGATACCTTTATTGATTCCTCTTGGTATTTCTTGCGCTATGCCGATGCCCGTAATCAAGAAAAACCCTTTGATTCGGCCTTGGTCAATGACTGGTTGCCGGTGGATCAATATGTCGGGGGGATTGAACACGCCATTTTACACCTATTGTATTCCCGCTTTTTTACCAAAGTTCTCAAGGATCGGGGTTTAATTAACTTCAGTGAACCCTTCCAACGGCTATTAACCCAGGGGATGGTGCAAGGGAAAACCTATAAGAATCCCCAAACGGGCAAATATGTCATTCCCAGCCAAGTCAAAGACCCCAATAATCCCGTAGATCCCGAGTCGGGGATTGCCTTGGATGTGGTCTATGAAAAAATGTCCAAGTCAAAACACAACGGTGTCGCGCCGGGAGATGTGATTGCCAAATATGGTGCTGATACGGCCCGGATGTTTATTCTGTTTAAAGCTCCCCCCGAAAAAGATTTGGAATGGGATGATGCCGATGTGGAAGGACAATTTCGCTTCTTAAATCGGGTCTGGCGGTTGGTGACGGGCTATATCGAGAAAAATCCTCAAGTGCAATCCGCTCATGGAGAATGGAGTCCTGATGAGAAAAAACTCCGGCGCGCAATTCATACGGCCATTAAGGAAGTTAGTGAAGACCTGGCCCAAGACCATCAGTTCAATACGGCAATTTCCGAGTTGATGAAACTGAGCAATGCCTTGGGGGATGCGGCGGATTTAATCACTAGCCCCATCTATCAAGAAGGGATCAAAACCTTATTATTACTTCTCTCACCCTTTGCGCCCCATATTTCCGAAGAACTTTGGCAACAGCTACCTAATCAGACGTTAGAAAAATCCATTCATCTCCAGGCCTGGCCCAAGGTTGATCCCACTGCCCTAGTTGCGGATGAGATTTCCTTAGTGATTCAAATCATGGGCAAAACAAGGGGAGTGATTCAAGTTCCCGCCCAGGCCGAGGCCAATGACTTAGAAACCTATGCTCGCAATTCAGAGGTGGGAGAACGATATTTAGCTGGCCAAACAGTGAAAAAAGTCATTGTTGTCCCCGGTAAATTAATCAATTTTGTCCTGGTAAATAAGGGCTAGGCAACTGCTTATGTTTGACCCCCTGCGGAGTTTGAAGTTTTTACCCTGGCGTTCCCTGCTTTCGGCGGCGATTACGACACTTACCCTGGCGAAGATTTTTGATCTGGGTTTAATGGTCGTTGCGGGACAGTCTCCAGAGATGCGGGACTTTTTGCAAACGGTTTTAACACCCCCCTGGGGCCTCCTGATTGTCATTCTCTTGAGTGTGGGCTTGGGGGCCTTGGCAGTCCTGTTTTTGGAAACCTGGTTTTCGCCGGGACGAATTGTCGGGGCAACTCTTTGGGGCCTGGTGCTGTGCTTGTTATTAACGTTAATTGTGATTGCAATTATTTCTGGATTAACGAGAGTCCCCGCTGGGCTGTTGGATGTGAATGAAAATGTCCTGATTGGCCTGGCTGTGGGAGTCTTTTGGCGTGGGCGGCGGTATTGGCGATGGTAGGGATTGGGAAAAATCAGCGGCCCGAGGCCATATTCTTAGACGCGGTTGGGACACTCTTTGGGATTCGGGGGAATGTTGGGGAAATTTATGGGAATTTTGCCGCCCAGGCCGGGGTGATTGTTGATTCAACTCAATTAGACCAGGCCTTTATGATTAGCTTCTCTCAAGCTCCAAAACTGAATAGTTCTTTGGCAATGGGAGAGGAATTAGTGGCTTTAGAGCGGGCCTGGTGGGAGTCGGTGGCGGCTAAGAGTTTTGCAGCAGTGGGGGCCTTAGGGGAATTTCCAAATTTTTCAGCATTTTTTCAAACTCTCTTTGATCACTTTGCCTTGGCCGATCCTTGGTACGTTTATGAAGATGTTCAACAGGTTTTAGCATCATGGCAGCAAATGGGGATTAGGCTGGGGGTTTTATCCAATTTTGACAGTCGCCTTTATCCGGTTTTAGAAGCCTTAAAACTTGCAGATTTTTTTGATTCTGTGACTATTTCTACCCATGTTGGGGCGGCTAAACCAGACCCGGATATATTTAAGATTGCCTTAGAGCATTATGATCTAGAACCGATTCAGGCCTGGCATATTGGCGATAGTTGGTCGGAGGATGTGGTCGGGGCTGAACGGGCGGGATTGGGGGCTATTTGGTTGAATCGTACCGGAAAATCCACTCCCAGGCCTGGAGTTGCCTTCAAAGTCGTGACGCGTTTAACCGAGTTATCCCTGTGAAGGTGTTGGTTTTCGATGATTGACCAAGAGATTGCGGATCAGTGGTTGGCCAGTGGCTTTTATGCTCCAGCAGTGACAGTTTATGAATGTCTGATTGCAGAAAATCCAGATCAACTGGCCTGGTATCAAAACCTCGGATTAGCTTATTTACTCCAGGGAGAAGAAGTTTCAGCACAGGTAGCTTGGTTTACTCCTTTGGATTTTTTATCGGATGAAGAAGCTGAGAGTTATCAACAGAGTTTACTCAATCGTTTAACAGACATTACGGCTCACCTAGAATCACAGCAAAAAGACTTAGAGGCCTGGTTAGTTCGTCAATATTATCGGCAATTTGAACCGGAACATCTAGAGAATTTAATTGCCCTGATTCAATTAGAAATTAAACTCAATAAATTAACACCAGCATCCCTCTTGGCCTGGGAATTCATGGAGCTTCTGGAGCTATTTGGCGCAACTCTTTCACCGGAAACTTTAGAGCAATTTCTCCTCGCCCTCTTTCCCTGCTACCCTGACCAAGAAATTATTACCGACTGCCTCAAAATTGGCCTAAGGTTTGTGGCTGATGTCACTGGCCTGGTCCTGAAATTTTCCCAATCAGCCTATAACCATACCTATCTGCCCAACTATGAGGCGGCAATTCAACTTACCCAACGCTGCCTAGTCTTTAGCCCGAAAATGCTTCCCCTGTGGCGACAACTCTCTGATTTTTATACGGATATAGGTCAGTTTGCCCCCGGCCTGGTCGCAGCCCAAAACTATAACGACTATTGCCAAATTCTGGCGGAAAAAGTCTTTGGTCAACGGGTTTTACTGCGGGCCCTCATGCGCCAAGGAGATCATGGCCCCGAAGTCCAGGCCTGTTTTAGTCGCCAAGCCCAACTGATCCAAGAATTGTTAGCTGAACCTGCCCTCAACCTCACCCGTGGCCAGGCCCGGTCTTTAATTGTGGCTCTGTTCCATTGGCCCTATGTTCAAGATCAACCTGCACAATATTGGGCCTGGCAAACCCCCTTAGCAGCCCTGGCTCAACAAAATCTCCTTGGAACTGAAACCGGCCAAAACCTGGCTCCCTATTCCTACCATCAACAACCGATTACCCCAACCCGCAAAACCCGCCACGGAGATTGTTTGCACATTGGCTATCTGGCCCATACCCTGCGGCAACATTCAGTCGGGTGGCTCTGTCGCTGGTTGTTTCGTTACCATGATCGGCAAAAATTTAAGATCCACCTGTATTTTCTCGCCCAAGGTGTGACTCCCTTTACCCAGGCCTGGTTTTTACCCCATGCAGACTCTTGGTGGGCGGGCAATTTAGTCACAGATCTAGTGCCGCAAATTTTCCAAGACGAAATTGATCTTCTCATTGACTTGGACGGTGGAACCTATGAAGATAGTGCTGAAGTTTTAGTCCATAAACCCGCGCCAATTCAGGCCACATGGTTAGGGTGGGATGCAACGGGTGTTCCGGCTGTGGACTACTTTATTGGCGATCCCCATGTCTTACCCCCAGAGGCAGAACAGTATTATTCCGAAAAAATTTGGCGTTTACCGGAAGTTTATTTAGCTGTAGATGGCTTTGAAATTGGCGTTCCAACCCTGCGGCGTAAAGATCTAGGGATTCCGGAGGATGCGGTGATCTATTTCACGGCCCAAAATGGTCTGAAACAACATCCCCAAACCTTGAAACAGCAGTATCAGATTCTAGCTCAAGTTCCCAACAGTTACTTCTTAATTAAGTTGCGGGGGGAAAAAGAAATCTTACGGAACCTATTTGAAGCGATTGCCCAGGCAGAAGGGGTGAGTGTATCCCGGTTGCGTTTCCTAGACTTTGATGACGATGAACCCACCCACCGCGCCAACCTCCAACTGGCAGATATTGTTCTGGATTCCTATCCCTATAACGGTGCGACCACAACTCTAGAAACCCTTTGGCTGGAGATTCCCCTGGTGACTCAAGTTGGCCAACAGTTTGCGGCCCGCAATAGTTATACATTTATGGTCAATGCCGGAATTACCGAAGGCCTGGCCTGGTCTAGTCAAGAATATGTGGATTGGGGGATTACACTGGGCCTGGATGCTCAATTACGCCAACAGGTAAAGGACAAACTCCGCCAGGCCAAGCAAACCTCGCCCCTTTGGGACACCCGCAGATTTACCCGTCACCTAGAACAGGCTTATCAAACAATGTGGGCCCAACTGAGCTAGTCATGGCCAGGGGAAATTAGGCAACACCTCAGGAAACTGATGTTTACGGGTCTAACCCTCGGCAATAACCTCTAAGAGATTAGAGTTTTGATTTCAAGCGGATCAACACCCACACCTTAAACAAGGACGGAAACTGATGCCAATCCCAATATTGTTGCAATATGAAAAAAATTAAGATACACCAAAACCTCAAATCAAATTTTGGCACAGGTCGGTTGTGCAGCAGTTGATGACTGGCCGATAAGTCTAAGTTGAGTTGTGATTCTGTCTGGACGCGTGCATAGTTAATGAGGTGACGATCTGGAACATAGCCAAGTTTTTGCTTCAACATTTGATTCACTTCCCCATGGGCTTTCACTCGACTACCGATGGTTTTATTAAGGGAATATTGACGAGATCCAGCTAACACCTTGGGTAAATAGTAAAACTTAGTCTCTTTTCCCCAGCGCAACCATAGTTCATAATCTAAACAAAAATGTAAGTCGGTGTTTAAGTTCCCCCATTGTTCAATACAAGTTCGCCGAAAAAACACAGCCGGCTGACAGAGATAGCAAATATCCTTCAGGGCTTCATAATTCCAGGCCTGGGTCGGATAGGGTTCGATGATTTGATTATTGGCATCAATATAATTGGCCAGGCCATACACCACTAAAACATTTGGATTGGTTGTGAAGATTTGGGCAACTGTCGCAAAGGCCCCCGGATAATAAATATCATCAGAGTTAATCCAAGCAATAATCTCTCCAGTGGTTACGGTAATAGCTTGATTCACCGCATCGGCCTGGCCCAAATCCGGCCCAGAATGCCATCGAAAGTTGGGATATTGATCTGCACTGGCCTGGAGAATATCTATGGTTTGATCCTGGCTGCCCCCATCAGCAACATAACAGTCAAACACGACATCAGATTGTTGATAAATACTGGCAATTGTCTGCTTAAGATAGTTGCCTTGGTTAAAGGAGGGGATAACAACACTAAACATCATCACCAAGAGCCGCCAAAGTAGTGCAAATGAGTTGGATATATTTTTGAGCGGTGACTGTGGGAGAAAATAGCCTTAATCTCTGCTGTCCCTTGGCGATGAGTTCATGGACTAACTCGGTATCCGTCTGAATGGCTAGTAACTTTTGCACCAGATCATCAACATCATCAGGATGGAAATAAAGAGCCGCGTCTCCTGCCACTTCCGGTAAACTTGCGGCCTGGCTACAAAGAATTGGCTTATGATAGTACATTGCTTCTACCAATGGCATTCCAAATCCTTCATATCGTGATGGAAACAAGAGACAAAAACAACCTTGCCATAAACTTTCCAGAGTTTGGGCATCAACATACCCGAGAACATGAATCTGGGGATGAGACCGATAAATTTTCTCTTCTTCACTTGATAAGCAACTAGGCTGAAGCCATGCCCCAGTCAACACTAGATCAATGGGATTCTGACTATGCTGATGGTACTGACTAAATGCCTTCAGAAGAGTTCGATGATTTTTGTGGGGCCAGTTATTAGCCGGATAAAAGAAATATTTATTTTGCTCTAAACCATATTTACTTAAGGCCTTTTGAATCTCTGTAATTTGGGGCACTCCTTTGGCTCGATAATTACCATGATGAATCACTTGAAGTTTTGGTTTAGAGTTGGGAAATGCTTGCGACATGGATTGACGGGTAAACTCTGAAATACAAACAATATGTGTAGATCGATGGGTTAATTGATAAAAAAAGAGTTGACGATATAACCATTCTTGCCAACTAAAGGCCTGGGGCATGGCTAAATGCTGAAGATCATGCACAATGGTAATAGTTGGGATGCCTGACTCTTGAAAAGCTGGATTCGTATAAGGACAAAGCAGTAAATCCACCTTCAGCTGATCAAGTATTCGATTCCATCCCATCACCTGCCGAACAAAATGCCAGAGCTTCACACTATAGGTTACGATTCTATTGGCATAACGAATTGGCGGTTTCAGGCAATAAGTCTTGACTCGCTTTTGATAAGTCTCGGTCAGATAGCCATGATTATTACTGGATGTGAGCAGGATAATGTCCCAGTGGGGTGCTAATTTTAGTAATGATTCCAGTAAAAAATGACTAAATACATTCACGCCACCATTTTCACCAGTTGAAATTAGGGGTGTCAAATCAATGGCAACTCGATAACGCCGCTGTAAATATTCATTGATGATCATGTTTCTGAAACTAGATTTTCGTTTTGCTTCTGGTTTACACCAATGGACTATCGGGATCATCCCCAGGCAGGCCTAGATTTTGACGGAGTTTAAGCCAACGTTTCCGCAATTGCCAAAACTTACTGGTTTTAATCCAGTTAATGCGTTGCTTTGCTTGGAGAAGTTGTAACTCTGGGGGTTTGGCTAGATCAATAATCACTTCATCCACCAGGCCGGGTCGGCCGATCAATTTTTGCAGCTTGTGGGCCATCCGCCGGAGTTGCCAGAATTTACTACTTTCCATCTCTTGAACTAAGAAGAGTAAATGTTCTAAACCAAAGGTATCTTGGCCTGGTGCTTGAGTTTTCGCTAATTCCGCTTGTAGGTGACGAAATTTCTGCCAAATTAACTTTTGCTTGAATGACGCTGGTGTTTCCCCCTGTTCTGCCTGTTGTTGAAGAACTCTGGTCAGGACATTGGCAACTTCTTCGGCCATAGTTGTCCAGGAAAACTGACGACTTTGGGCCAGGCCAGCCTGAATTAAACCAGCTCGAACTTCAGGTATCTGGACTTTTGCTAAGGCTTGAATCATATCAGTGGGATCATCTGCACTGACATAAAGGGCCGCCGTTCCCGCAACTTCAGGAATCGCTGAATTATGACAGGTAATCACGGGGCAACCACAGGCCATGGCCTCTAAAACGGGTAAACCAAACCCTTCATAGCGAGAGGGATATACTAGGGCAATGGCACCACTATAGGCAATGGCCAATTCTGCATCAGTTAAGCGGGCCATTTTTATAGATTCGTGGGAAACGATTTGGGCTAATTCCGGCTCTAATTTTGACTGACCACCAACACAGAAAATCTGCAACTCTGCCTTGTTAGGTATTTGATTAAAAGCTGTAAAAAATAGTTGAATATTTTTGTAGCCGTCAAAGCCAACCCGGTCCCCAACCACCAAGAAATAGGGTTTCTCCAGGCCCATCCTCGTCCGAAACGATTTGATTTGCGTCTGATTCGCAGGTTGAAATGTAGAGTCTAGGCCGTTATAGGTGAGATAAATTTGCGACTGATCCAGGCCTGGAAAAAATCGGATTAAATCTTTCGCCGTATGCTTAGATACCGTCAAATAGGCAGATGCATAAAGAATCGCCAATTGTTTTTCCCGCCACCCGGAAACCGTCAAATCAAAGCCCAAGACTTCCGGAATCATATCGTGGACAAGCAACACCGTTGGGGTATGAATGGGGGTGGTGTAGTAGGTAGAAATAAATAACTCAATCCCGGCCTGGTCGCAAATAGCTTGGAGTTTGAGACTATCTTCTCCAGCCGCCTCTTGGTTATAGGGATGAATCAGACGATAGCGCAGGCCAGGTAGGCGGGGGGCTGTTTGGGCCCGGTCTAAAATTAAAACGTTCTCTGCAAACCCTGACTTGACCCACGCTTGAAAAATCGAACGCCAAACCCGACCAATGCCACTGTGAAGTAGTTGAAAAAAGACGGCATCAACGGCAATCTTGGGAGCTGCGTTCGGGGTGGGGCGGGGAATTTGCGCGAGTTCTGACTCGGTTCTAAAGTGCCAGGCCGGGCGGGACTCCTGAGCCTGATCAGCCACAGCAACCGGGAGGACACCACAATGAGCGGCCAAATCCACAACCGTATCATCCGTCACCCAAGCAAAATAATTCCTTAAAAATACCGGAAACCCCGACTCAGATTGCAAACGCTGCCATTGACTGAGGGCATCACGATACCCATAATATTTTTCCTTAAATGTAATCTGCTCAGGCAGGACATAGGCAAAATGTTGAAAAACCAGGCCCAATGCTTCCGTATCATCATGGTGGATAGGGTTGATCCGGCTGACATCTTCGCCCTTGAGATTGACTAATTGGGGTGGCTCATGTTTGGCCCAAGACATCCCTGGCTGATATCTCCAAGTTCGTAACCACTCTTGCTCAGGGTTTTGGGAATAGCAATAGCGAGAAGCAACCACCAGATGGGGGCCAACAAAATAATGACACCAGTAAAACGCTGCCGTCAGATCCGGGTTACGGACAAAGTGAGCATGGGTTGTGGTGATTTGGCCTGCTGTCCAAAGCTCATCCGCATCTATCTGCCACAGTAAACAGTCTGCTTGGATGTTCCGTAAAGGGGCATTCACCATTTCCCGTTTGCCATCCCAAAACTGGCCGGGTGGAGGGCGGTAGAGAGTAATATGCTCAGGAAAACGAGCCGCGATACCATCCAAATACTCAGTTGTGCCGTCAATACTTAAGCCATTGCGATGCAAGCTCGGATCAATGCGTCCCCCTTGGGCCACACTCCAGGCCGTGTCATGTTTGAGTTCCGCAACTCCTTCAATAACGTGCCAATGCCAAGGTAGCTCAAGGGCCTGGAAGACTTGCAGGTGGTACTCAATAAAGGGTTGGCCATTCAGAACAATGGTAAAAAAGTGGATCGGTAGCTCAGTTGGGACTCCCATTTGGCCTAAGTTCTGCCCGATGCTAGTCATGACTCCATATCCCCAGGCCAGCCCAAACGCTTTTTGACCTGGAACCACTTCTGCCGCAAAGTCCAAAATTTACTGGTTTTCATCGCCGCAATCGTCGCCTGGGCCGCTTGTAATTTTGCAATTAGGGTTTGGACTTCAACTTCTTCAGAGCCTCCTGTTGTCAGTTGGGCCAAGGTTTCAGACCACTGGGACTCCCGTTGCCGCAGCTCAGTAATTTGCTTTTGATAGGCCAGGATCCGGCGTTGCTGCCATTCAGGGGTTTGATAGGGGGGAAATTGATTTTGAATCCGATACACTTCGGGCAGAACTTTAGTCATCTGGGCGGATTGACCATCAATGGCATAGGAGGCAACAGTAATCGGCATATAACCAATTTTGACATTGGGCTGTTGGGTTAAGCGCAAGAACCAATCATAATCGGCAGCAATTTTATATTGTTCATCAAATCCTCCCATCGCCTCTAAAACGGATCGGCGGGCAAAGGTGGCCTGGTGCGGCAAAGCCCCGCAAATTAATTCATCTAAAATCTGCTCTGGGGGCGGTGGGCGGTGTAAGGATGGCTCACGCTGGGGATAACGGACTTGCAGATTACCATAAACAACATCAATCTGAGAATATTTGATTAAGAAATCCGTCACGGACTGCATCACAAACTCATTCACTAGATAGTCATCGGCATTTAAGAAATAGACATAATCACCGGATGCCTTCGCAATTCCCTTGTTCATCGCATGATAAAGCCCCCGATCCGGCTCACTCACAACAAGAGCAATGTCTGACTGATAAGCCTGAATGATGTCTAGGGTTTTATCTTGAGATGCACCATCAATAATTAAATATTCAGTCTTGGTATCTTTTTGGTTTATAACACTTTGAATCGTTCTTTCAATGGTTTTCTCGGCATTATAGCAAACTGTGATAATCGAAATTTTAAGCATTGCAATGAATTCGGGAATGTTATATTGACAGGCTTCTATCATTCACTACTCAGGGATATTTATGAGTGAAAGACCACCAGTTAACGAAGAAGAGGGAAAATGGTCTTTTTCAGAAACAATCTATTCAAGGGGAAAACAAACATCAAGAGAACTCTAGTTCATGAGGCAGCACTTGAGATCTATCATCAGAATCTTAACGCTGACGTCAATCATCATGCCAGAAGCAGCGGGGTGACTCACCATCCTTGACCAGGAATATATTATGTGGTTTTGATCATTTTGATATCCTAAGAAACAGGACTTCCCGCTTGTCAATAATAAGGCCATCATTAGGAGTTAAGAGAGTTCTATCGCAGTCCGTTTTCATTTGTAAGAATACTTGCTTATCACTACTGATACCAGAAATAAGGAATAGCCTTTCCTTTGGCGGAGAGTGACATAAAAATTCTTGAATCAAAAATACTGGCTCACTCGATCTCACAAATCATTACGGCTTGCGATAGTTCATTAGTTCGATGATGGGGGTGCAAAGCCTTTCACCTCTGGGAGATGCTTGATCGTTTTTCCTGGGGCCGATGTATTTATCTGTGGGGCCAGTATTTTGCCTTAGGGGTGAGGTTGCGGGACTTTCAGGAAATTGTTGACCACAGCCAAATAGGTTGCAGCATCTTCCAACATCGGAAAGTGGCCGGTTTTGGGGATAACGATTTGCTTGACGCGGGGGTTTAACTGGGCGGCGGTTTGGCCGAGGGGGGCAGGAATAATTTGATCGAATTCTCCTGAGATGAGCAATGTGGGGGTTTGGATTCTGGCAAAGGCCTGGGGAATCTGGATTGCAGCCCATTCGCTCACGGCAGAGTACATTAACCCAAGGGCGGCCGTTGCATTGGCCTGGAGAAAGTCTTCTAGAAATTCCTGTTGCCAGGCCTGGGGAATAGGGCGATCTAAAAATCGACTCATAAATAAACGGGCCACACCGGGAATTTGACTGAGCCAGCGGGGCCGAAACTGGACAACATAACCGCCCATCAGGTGAAAGAGGGCAAAGGGCAAGGGTTCATACGTAAAAATACCGCTACAGGTGAGGATGGCCTGGTAAACCCGGTCGGGATATTGGCTGAGGAAGAGGGCGGCAATGGAGGCCCCGGTGGAATGGGCATTCAAATAAACTTTTTCCAGGCCCAGGCCATCTAAAAATTCCTTGAGGTCTGTAACATAACTAGGCAAATTGTAGGCTTGGGGGTTGTCCTGATCCTTTGGAGCTGACTGGCTTTGTCCAAATCCCCGCAGATCGTAGAGGAGGCAGTCAAAATCTGGGGCTAAGGCCGTTGCAGTTGTTTGCCAATAGGCACTAGAGCCACCCCACCCATGCAAAAACACCATGACAGGTTTGGGGTGTTCAGAACTGGCAGAAGCATCTTGACAAATCCACTGGTAATAATGGGAGACCCCGCGCACCACCACATCGGACATAGGACAGGCTCACGGACAAAAAGAGACAACGAAAGGGGAGGACATTTACGGCAGAATCATGAATAAATTAGCCAGAGTTAAGAGGAGAAGCGATCGACACTGGAGCTAAAGACAGGTTCGACACGAATGGCGAGGATTTTGGCCGGGCGAATGACCATATATTCCCCTTGGATGGTTTTGATTGGCACGGAGATAAACTCACTGGAGTCAGAACGGGGGATGACTTCGTTGCTGTACCATTTTTGAAAGTCTTGAATAGAGGGAAATCTAACTTCTTCTTTGTGGCCGCCTTCAATAAATAAGTGAACGGAAAATTCTGAGGGTGTTCTGGGCATGACCATTATCTCTCACTGCACTCCTATTATCAGCGTAGTCGGCCGTGAGTTGGGCCCTCCTGGCACATCTGAAATCGTCAGGATCTAACCAACGCCATCAATAAAGGCTGTCCTAAATAACTGTTTTTAGTTGGAACACCCGGTAACGCAAAAAAGTAGCCCCCCCCAATGGGTTTGATATATTCCTCCAGGGGTTCACCATTGAGGCGATTTTGCACGGTTTCAAACCCCCGCTCTAAATCCTGTTGAAAAGCCATAAATAATAGCCCCATATCCAACTGTCCGGCTTTATCAACGCCACGGGAATAGTGAAAGCCCTTGCGAAGAATCCGGTTGGCCTCTGTGGCAGAGGTGCGCGGGTTAGCCAGGCGAATATGGGCATCAAGAGCAATGATGTTACCTTGAGGGTCTTGGCTGTAATTAGGAATATCCTCTTCATGTTTGTATCCTAAGGGTGCGCCAGAATCCCGCGACCGGCCAAAAATTTCTTCTTGTTCTTCCAAAGCGGTGCGATCCCAAAACTCGACAAACATCCGAATCACCCGCACCACTTGATAGGTTCCCCCCACAGCCCAGGCCGGTTCGCCACTATTGCGCTGTACCCAAACCAAGTGGTTCATCAGGTTTTTATCTTGGGGGTCTAGATTTGCGGTTCCATCCTTAAAACCCATTAAATTCCGCACGGTAGTCCGATGCGGGTGTGGGTCTGCATCCGGTTGTTGAAATCCAGAGATTTGCCACCGGAGAACCACCAGGCCGGCCAACTGCTTCAAAATATCCCGCAAGGCATGAATATTGGTTTCATTATGGTTAGAGCAAAATTGCAGGAGTAAATCCCCATGACACAGGTGTGGATCCAGGCGATCATTGGGAAAATTCGGCATTTGCTTGAGATGAATCGGTTTTTGAGCCACCAGGCCATAGCGATCATCAAACAGCGAGGCTCCCACCCCCACCGTGACCGTGAGGTAATCTGCCGGAAATTCAGGCCCAAAAATTCCAGATCCAGTCGGCGGATATTTTGGCTCTAGGGGTGGCCAGGTTCCCCCGGCGGTTAAAAATTCAATCCGCTGGGTGAGAATTTGAAATAATTTTTGTAATTCCTCAGTGGAGCGGGCGGTGACATCCAAAGCTACAACCAAGGCTGAAGCCACATCTGGAGTGGTAATGCCAGCTTGATGGGGGCCTAAAAATGGAATTACATCACTGGGGACGGTCTTGGCCTGGGCCTGGTTGAGGGAAAAAGCCCCCATCACTCCTACCCCAACTAAAGTCACCATGCCGCCAAGAAATTGCCGCCGCCCCAAATGTAACGACATTGGCCGAGAGCTACACCCTTTAGACACCAATAACCCCCCGTAATTTTGCTAGGTTTTCTGCCAGCCGAGCCAGATCCGCTTGGAGCCGTTGCTTATCTTGGGGGGTTAACTGGTCATAGCTCTTAAAGCCACCCCCAGGGAGAGCATATTTGGCTAAAACCTGATTGACCGCTGCAAAGTCTTGATCAATTTCCCCAAGAATCGTTGGGTTAACCCGTTGAATCAGCGGCCGGAGAATCTCAACAATTTTTTGCGATCCCTCCACATTGGCCTGGAACGCCCAAAAGTCTGTGCGACTATAGCGTTCTTCTTCGCCCGTAATTTTGCCTTGGGCGACTTCTTCAATTAGCTCTGATGTCCCCCGCACCATATCCCTGGGGTCAATCTCAAGGGCGACAATACAGGTTTTTAACCCCTCTAAGTCGGTCATGAGCTTCTGCGCGAAACCTTCATAGCCTTTGGTGGTGTTGTACTTAAATAGGCCCATCTCAATCCGGTGAAAGCCAGTAAACTCTGGATCATCTTCACCCTTAAAATCATCCACTCGCGCATCAATGGAGCGATCAAACTCAGCAAAGGACTCAGCAATCGGCTCAATCCGTTCCCACCCCAAACGGGAGGGGGCATACATGGCCTGGGCTCCGGCTAAGTCTCCAGCCATCACCCGCTCCGTAAAAACCTGACTATCCGTGAGGAGGCGATTGGTTTCTGCCAAAACATAGGCTTTATATTGATCTACCGCTTGCTGCAATTCTTGGGGCTGAATGGCGGGATTAAGGGTCGCTGGCTGACTGGCAGATGTCCCCCCCTCACCTCCTTCTCCCCCCTCACTACCCCCTCGGCTTCCTTCACCACCCAGGCCCTTGCGACAGGGATCAACCACGACTGGGGCTGATTGAGCCATTGCTGGAGAGAGGGCGGCATCTAGGGGCAGTTGCAGAACGGGTGTGATCCCCGTCAATACATAGGTTCCGACTCCCAACCATAGTTTTGTTTTTCGAGTCATCATATTTTCCAGCACAAATACTAAGAGGCCAACGACTATGTCATTTTTTAAGTAAGAATTATTTGCAATAATAACTCAACCTTTAATATCTGTAAACCGTCATTCCCTTGAGGAGCATTGGGGCGGGAATGAATGGAACCAGGCCCAGGCCAGGAGTTTATTCAATGTTCAATGTCAATCTATCCGTTGATATATACCTGATAAAATTTAAATCAATATTATACCTAGATTGCGTTTACAGGACTCGACCTGAACGTTGTTCGCAACCCGTTTGCTGAGAGTGCCATTGGCGACTCCAGAGGCTTTGATTTACAATTCTCCTGTAAAATATTTTCATCTACTTCTCTAGAACTATAGCTATGATAATTAATCTTGCTAATGTGCTTTCAGAGCATGAGCTAGAGTCAATAAATTTGCAACTTGCAGCGGGGGAATTTGTCAGTGGTGCGACGACAGCAGGCTGGTATGCCCGTTTGGTTAAAAATAATACCCAACTCTCTAGTCAGGCCCCGGCCCAAGAAAATCTCGAGGCCATGGTTAAAACAGCCCTGAATCGCCATGAGCTTTTTCAAATGGCTGCCTTGCCGAAAACCCTTAGCCCAATTTTGTTTAGCCGTTACGGGCCGGGAATGCACTATGGTCTCCATGTGGATAATGCCATCATGGGAGAGTCTTTGCCCCTGCGATCGGACTTAGCGTTTACCCTTTTCCTCAGTTCTCCCGCTAGCTATGGGGGCGGTGAGTTGGTGATTGAAACCCATCAGGGGGAACAGGCCATTAAGTTAGACATCAATCAAATGGTGCTTTATCCCGCCTCAACTCTCCACCGCGTCGAACCCATTCGCACAGGAGTTAGGTTGGCGGCCATTGGCTGGGTCCAAAGTTTAGTCCGAGATGCCAGTTACCGGGAAATTTTATTTGATTTGGATACAGTGCGGCGGGCCATGTTTGGGAAAGAGGGCAAAACTCCAGAATTTGATCTCCTGACCAAAACCCATGCTAATCTCCTCCGCCAGTGGGCAGAACTTTAAGGTGCAGCTCTGGGATCTTGCCATCGCCCATTTCCCGGCCTGGGAGCTACACTGTAACGATAGATTAACAATTCATTTCTTTTATTTACGACTCCCATGACACAAGCGGTTCCCCACAGGCAGCGGCATTCTTTGGATCTAGAACAGTTAATCAGTTTAAATTCCGGTTCCTTTATCCCCCGCCACATTGGCCCAACCCAGGCAGATGTTGCCGCAATGCTGGCTGTAGTGAGTCCCAATCAAGGCTTGAGTCTAGCTGATTTAATTTCCACAACCATCCCCGCTGATATTTACCACCAGGCCAACCTGAATCTACCCCCGGCCGAAAGTGAAGCCCAGGCCTTGGTAGAACTCAAAACCATCGCGGCAAAAAATCAGGTGTGGCGGTCATTCATTGGCCTGGGGTATCACAACTGCATTACGCCGCCAGTCATTCAACGTAACATCCTCGAAAATCCCGGTTGGTACACCCAATACACCCCCTACCAGGCCGAGGTTGCCCAAGGTCGCTTAGAAGCCCTGTTTAATTTTCAGACGCTTGTTTCAGATTTAACCGGCCTGGAAATTGCCAATGCCTCCCTCTTGGATGAAGCCACCGCCGCCGCCGAAGCCATGAGTTTAAGTGCTGGGATTTCCAAACATAAAAACTGTCACCGCTTTTTTGTCGATGCGAATTGTCATCCCCAAACCATTGCCGTGATTCAAACCCGGGCGAATCCCTTGGGCATTGAAGTAGTTGTGGGCGATCCGGAAACTGAAGATTTTACGGTTCCCACCTTTGGCCTGGTGCTGCAATATCCGGGCAGTGATGGGCGAGTCTGTGATTATCGTGCCGTGATTGCCAAAGCCAAAGCTCAAGGCGTAATTGTGACGGTGGCGACGGATCTCTTAGCCTTAACCCTTTTGACTCCTCCCGGTGAATTAGGGGCTGACATTGCCGTGGGCAGTTCGCAGCGGTTTGGAGTGCCTTTAGGGTATGGCGGGCCTCATGCTGCCTTTTTTGCTACGAAAGATGCCTACAAGCGGCAAATTCCGGGCCGGATTGTCGGACTTTCCCATGATGTGACGGGGCAACCCGCTTATCGTTTAGCCCTCCAAACCCGCGAGCAACATATCCGCCGGGAAAAAGCCACCAGTAATATCTGCACGGCCCAGGTTTTATTGGCGGTGATGGCCAGTATGTATGGGGTGTATCACGGGCCCCAAGGCTTAAAAAATATTGCCAGTCGGGTGCATGGACTCACGCAAGTTTTAGCTAAAGCTCTCCACCGGGCCAGGTATCAGCTAGTCCATCAGCAGTTTTTTGACACGATTCAAGTTGCTGTGACTCCTGAAGCTCTGGGATTGATTAAACAACGGGCCGAAAACACTGAAATTAACTTGAACTATACCCAGGCCACGGTTGGCATCAGCTTAGATGAAACGACAACACTTAAGGATATTCAAACCCTCATCCAGATTTTTGCTCCAGAACATAACATTGATGTAGAGGCGTTGATTTTAGAGATCAAGGACTGGGCCTGGGATGAGGCGTTAACTCGGAAAACTCCCTATCTAACCCAACCCGTCTTTAACAGCTACCACTCTGAACACGAACTGTTACGCTACATTCATCGCCTCCAGGCCAAGGATTTATCCTTAACGACCTCGATGATTCCTTTGGGGTCTTGCACGATGAAACTCAACGCCACTGCGGAGATGATTCCCGTTACTTGGCCGGAGTTTGGTCAAATCCATCCCTTTGCCCCTTTAACCCAGACCCAAGGCTATCAACAGCTTTTCTCAGAATTGGAAACCATGCTGGCGGAAATTACTGGATTTGCCGGAGTTTCACTGCAACCCAATGCCGGATCCCAAGGGGAATATGCCGGACTTTTGGTAATTCGGGCCTATCATCACCACCGCCATGAACCCCAGCGCAACATTTGTCTGATTCCCACCTCAGCCCACGGAACCAACCCCGCCAGTGCTGTCATGGCCGGAATGACTGTTGTGACGGTGAATTGTGATGACCAGGGCAATATTGATGTGGCTGATCTGACCGCAAAGGCCGACAAATACCAGGCCAATCTGGCAGCCTTAATGATTACCTATCCTTCGACTCATGGGGTGTTTGAAACCGAAATCCGTCACATTTGCCAAATCATTCATCAGTATGGCGGTCAGGTCTATCTCGATGGGGCCAATATGAATGCGATGGTGGGCCTGTGTCGGCCGGGGGATTTTGGCGCGGATGTTTGCCATCTCAACCTGCACAAAACCTTCTGTATTCCCCATGGGGGCGGTGGGCCTGGGGTGGGGCCGATTGGGGTGGCTGCCCATTTAGTTCCGTTTTTACCCGGTCATCCCTTTTTGACTGAAGCTCAAGCACAACATTTGGGGCCGGTGACCGCCGGGGCCTGGGGAAGTGCCAGTATTCTGCCCATTTCCTGGATGTATATCAAGATGATGGGGGCTGAAGGCCTAACTCAAGCGACAAAAATTGCCATCCTCAACGCCAACTACATCGCCAGCCGTTTAGCCCCCTATTACCCGATTCTTTATACCGGAGCCAAGGGTCGGGTTGCCCACGAATGTATTTTGGATTTGCGCCCCCTGAAAAAGTCCGCCGGGATTGAAGTCGAGGATATTGCCAAGCGGTTGATGGACTATGGCTTTCATGCTCCCACCGTTTCTTGGCCTGTCGCTGGCACGATGATGGTTGAACCGACAGAAAGTGAATCCCAGGCCGAGTTGGATCGGTTTTGTGAGGCGATGATTGCGATCCGGGCGGAAATTGCAGAAATTGAAACTGGAATTGCCGACCGTACTAATAACCCCCTGAAAAATGCTCCCCATCCTGCCTCAGTGATCACCTCAGATCTTTGGGATCGCCCCTACAGTCGGGCAAAAGCCGCCTACCCGGCCCCTTGGACAAAAGACTATAAATTCTGGCCGGCTGTGAGTCGGATTGATAATGCCTATGGGGATCGGAATTTGGTCTGTACCTGCGCCCCAATGAGTGACTATAGCGTTACGCAGACTGTTCTGAGAGAGTAGAAATGTCAAAAAGACTGCTGCTCATAAAGTATTTTCTGACTTGCCCCCACCTCACCCTAAATGAGTAACGCTATATACCCCAAGTTTAGAATAGGCTTACCCCAGGCCAGGAATTTGGATCATCATGTCAGAGCTATTGCCCATTAACTTAGCAACGAGTCTCAATCTTTATGATCAGGATTTCTACGGTTGGACAGAGTTACAAGCAAACTACCTCCGAAATCAGCAATGGCAGCAGCTTGACTTACCCCATTTGATTGAGGAAATTGAGTCCTTAGGAAAGCAGCAACGTCAAGAACTCCGCAACTGTTTAACAATCCTGATGGGGCATCTATTGAAATGGGAATATCAACCGCAAAACCGAAGTCGCAGTTGGCTGGCCACCATTCGGATTTAACGCCGAATGGATAACCCTAGTCTTAAACCCGACGTTGACGAGGACTTAAATGAAGCCTATGAAAATGCCCGAGATTTAGCTATGGGAGCAACCAACTTACCTGAGCAAACATTCCCCATCACCTATTCCTACAATACCCAAGACATTTTGGACATCTCTTTTTACCCAGGCCCACCCAGCGAGTTAGTCAATTAGCCCTAAGCTACTCTCAAAAGTCCTCCCGGCTCCGAACCAGCAAAGCTCTACAGTAAAATGGAAACAATGTCGGCCAAAACTAGGTACTCTATGACGTTTCCCTGGCAATTTCCACAACTTTCATCCCACTTGCATAGATGCACCAGAGCCATCATGACCCTACTCCTTTGTGTTGTGATTTGGGGAATAGCAAGCATCAATCACCCGGCCTGGGCTGGCCTAACCGATGATCATTTTGACGGAAATATTTTTGCCCTCTACGGTGGAAATGGCTCCCTTGTTCCGCCCCGCGTCACCTTAGCCCAATCCCTCCAACGTCCTCAACCCACCTTACTGGTTTATTACATCAATGACAGTAGTGATTGTAAAGCCTATACTACGGTGGTTTCCCAACTCCAGGCCTACTATGGGCGGGCTGCTGACTTTATCCCGATTGATGTGGATTCAATTCCCCCCCAAGATAGCTATAGTGCCAGCGAACCGGGCTATTACTACCAAGGCCTGGTTCCCCAAACTGTGTTACTAGATGCCACAGGCAAAATAGTATTCAACCAGGCCGGTAACATTGACTTTGCCGTGGTTGATGACCAGTTTCGGGAAGTCTTTAATTTATTGCCCCGCGCCCAATCCTTAGAGCTAAAACCCCGTCCAGTTAACGAAATCAATGTTGAACTTTCAGGGCGTAGCTAAGCAATCCGACCTCCCTGAAATCTCCGGTTTTCCCTCAATCACCCCCCAGCGGATAAGTTTATCTGGCGATATGGCGGTTCTGTGCTGATAGCCATGAGACAATACACATAGTGTGAGGCTTAGGGTTTATCGAGAGTTAATGTTCATCAAGGTCATCACTATGCCATATACAGTTGATTCAGCCCGAGGCATTTTTTCAAAAACACTCGCTGCTGATATTGTGCCAGCTACGATTGCTCGGTTTAATCAGCTCAGCATCGAAGATCAACTCGCATGGATTTGGTTTGCCTATCTGGAAATGGGTAAAACAGTCACCATTGCTGCTCCTGGGGCTGCCAGAATGCAATTTGCCGAGCCAATCTTAGCCCAAATCCGGCAAATGTCTTTTCAGGAACAAACCCAAGTGATGTTTGATCTAGCCAACCATGCAGATACGCCCATCTGCCGCACCTATGCTACTTGGTCAGTGAATATCAAGCTAGGCTTCTGGTTTCAACTGGGTCAATGGATGGAGCAAGGCATTGTCGCCCCAATTCCAGCCGGGTATCAACTTTCTGCCAATGCTGCAGCCGTGTTGCAAACCCTCAGGGAGGCCGATTCTGGCCAGCAGATTACGATTTTACGCAATTCCGTGGTTGATATGGGTTTTGATATCAATAAACTCGGAACCTATACACGGATTGCTGAGCCACTTGAGGCCCCCAAAGATGTATCCCAGCGCAGCCAAGTCAAAATTGAGGGGGTGAATAATCCTGTCGTTTTGGCTTACATGAACAACCTCAATGCCAATGACTTTGACACATTGATCGGCCTGTTTGCTGAAGGCAGTGCCCTACAACCCCCCTTCCAACGTCCGATTGTGGGGAAAGATGCCATTCTCCGGTTCTTTAAGGAAGACTGTCAAAACCTAGTCCTACTTCCAGAACGAGGCGTTATTGAACCAGCAGACGAGGGTTATACCCAAATCAAAATCACGGGAAAAGTGCAAACTCCCTGGTTTGGGGCCGGAGTCGGGATGAATATTGCCTGGCGCTTTCTGCTCACCCCTGAGAATAAAATCTTCTTTGTGGCAATTGATCTCCTCGCCTCACCCAAGGAACTGTTAAACCTGTCCCGTTAAGTCCATTTTCTCGGGTCATCCACAATTGACAGGCGCACCATCAGCATAGAGGAAACTTGGATGCACACAACGCTGAAGTCATCTATGTAAAGGTTATTGGCCTGATCAATTGTGGTCAGTCCAGAGAGGGCGCTCCGAATGAAGAGCGTCCTTTTTTACATCATTTTGCTGCTTTGACCAGTGAGAATTAAGGCTGACTATATCTCGAAATATATTCAGCAGTGCCGAGCAGGACAAAAACAAGACCTTATGCAACAAAATTTAGGTGGGTTATTTGTCGCAATTGGCCTGATTGGTCTTTGGTTCAGTAGCTTCGGCTTGACCCTAATGATGCCTCTTGATCAGGTCTCACCCGTTTTGATTGGCGCGGCTGTTTGGGGGCGGACATTCTTGCATACAGGCCTATTTATTACAGCCCATGACGCAATTCACGCTAGTTCTTTCCCCCAAGAGCATCAGTGGCTTAAGGTCTGGATTGGGCGCATTGCGGTTGGTTTATATGCCTTTTTGCCCTATGACCAATGCTGTCGTAATCACTGGCAACATCATGCTGCTCCAGGCCAGGTTGGCGACCCAGATTTTCACAATGGGGTTGATGTGTATTTGGTGCAGTGGTACCGAAAATTTATTGGCGAATACCTATCCGGTGGGCAACTGCTGATTTTCGGGGGGCTGAGTCTGGGAATTGGCTTAATGTTACATTTCTGGTTTCAGGTAGCCTGGCTAAACTTGGTATTGTTTTGGGGTTTACCCCTGATTCTGAGTTCATGGCAGTTATTTTACTTTGGGACTTATCTCCCCCATCGCCAGGGGCCCCTGCCCAGGCCAGAAACCAATAACCTTGCCCTCTTCCCCGCCAGGCCAGTTAATAAGTTCCAGCAAACCTCCTGGCTGATGTACTCTTTTCTTTCCTGCTATCACTTTGGCACCTTTCATCTGCAACACCACCAGGCTCCCCATATCCCTTGGTATCGTCTACCCTTAGTCCGTACTGAGCCAGAAACGGTTGCCAGGACGACAAACACCGTTAGCCAATAAAAGGCTCCTCGACATAGCCGTTCTCAACCTTAAACGTAGTTAGAATTCTCGCCACCTATTGGAGCAACTGACATCCCCACCCTGGTTCATAGCGGTTCTGGCATTAATTTTGACAAGGTGCTCTCTATGAACACCATAGAATTATGAGACGAAACTTATTATAATTTAACAACTCAGCCTACCTGACTGAATATAAAACAATTTATGGACGATAAAATTAATGCTTCAAATAAAAGATACTGGTTGGTCGGAAAAGGAGAAAGCAGTTGCCCAAGCCAGCCTTAAGTTAGCCCGTGAGCGAGAAATTGCATCCCTCATGCTGGAGGTTTCTCACCAGGCCAATGGCATGACCACCTTAGACGATCTCTGGAAGCTCCACGACTTTTTAAGTGCGAGACGCTATGACATCGAAGGGAAATATGAGGATGAATACTCCGTTCTCATCTTTGTCTTGGCCCGCCTAGTGAAGGAGGGGTGGCTGCTGGCTGAGGAACTCAAGGGGTTAGAGGAGGATAAATTAACCAAAGTGACGGTTCTGGCCCGGATGTGACCCTAAATCCAGCCCAGACTGTTTTTGGCCAATAGACGTTTGATTGAATTTTACCCCAATCTGATTCTGGCTAGATACAGTAACGGTGTTTAGCTTGTCTCTTGGTCAAAGCCTCGATTATGGATAGGGCGTAACACAGATCTCTTTCAGAGCCATAGAACTCTATCGGCATTACTGATGGGGCAAAATCTTGGTTTATTCCGTTCTTTAGAGGGCTGCCTCGCAATGGGTCAGGCTATAGCGTTACTCATTTAGGGCTCTTATTGGGACAAGTCAGGAAATGCTTTATGGGCAGTCTTTTTACGATTTTCACTCTCTCAGAATAGTCTGCGTAACGCTATATCGGCTTATCTGTGACCAGAATGGACGGTGTTTTCAACCCATCATTCTCAACTAATCCGTGGTGGAGACTCTGTCTGGCCGAATCCACCGATGCCCTTGAATTAAATGCGATAGAGTAAGAAATATGTCCTGTTTTCGGTCGCATCCTCGGTATGGCGTTTTCATCCATTGCTGTGCGTGAATTGCCCCTGTTTCCCCTGCCGGAAGTTGTCCTATTTCCCGGTCGCCCCCTACCACTCCACATTTTTGAGTTTCGCTACCGGATTATGATGAACACCATTCTCGAGGAGGATCGCCGCTTTGGGGTTTTAATGTGGGATCAACAATCGGGTCGCCCGGCCAATGTGGGTTGCTGTGCGGAGGTTCTCCGTTATGAACGATTACCTGATGATCGCATGGTGATTGAGTGTCTAGGGCAGCAACGGTTTCGAGTTTTAGATTATGTCCGGGAAAAGCCCTATCGGGTTGGCCTGGTGGAGTGGATTGAAGATGAGCCAGTTGTTGAGGATTTAGCTCCCCTGGGCCTGGAGGTGCGGCAGTTACTCGAGGATGTGGTGCGTTTATCTTCCAAACTAACCGAGCAGAGTATTCAACTCCCCCCCGATCTACCCCAACTCCCGCGGGAACTATCCTTCTGGATTGCCAGTAATTTTCATGGCGTGGCTGGGGAGCAACAAAAACTCTTAGAAATGCAAATCACTGCGGAACGATTACAACGAGAAGCCGAGATTTTGACCACAACCCGGAATCATTTGGCAGCCCGCACTGTTCTCAAAGATACTTTTAACGCCTAAGGACTCTAGTTGGCAGCTATTTTGGGCCGACCTAATTGAAGGGCAATGGATAAGCTTAGTTTTTGCCAGTTCTACTCGCTCAGAACAGTTTGTGTAACGCTATAGCTTGAGGGATTGGGTTAGGGGGTGCTGGTGCGTGGCAGGTAAAACGGACAAACTGACTTGGAATATGAAGCCCAGCTCAATTAGGGGCCAGCTTTCGGGATCAAAAACCTATTTGATGCATACCGGCTGCGGTAGAGATACAGGTCATGGAGGTGTAAGTTGACGAGGAGCATTGTCGGTCAAACCAATACGCCCTTAACTCCCGATGGCAGAATTCGGATTCCTCGCCGCGGGGCACCCTCTCCCTTGGCAGATCCCTATCATCTGCTACTGTCTATTTCCTGGCCGATCTTTTTTGTTTTTGCCGTCAGTTTGTTTTTTCTGGTCAATTGTCTGTTTGCTGAACTATATCTTTTGGGGGGAAATTGTATTAGCAATTCCCGGCCGGGACACTTTGGCGATGCCTTTTTCTTTAGTGTGCAAACGATTGGTACTGTTGGCTATGGGGTCATGGCTCCAGTCACCGACTATGCCCATATTGTGGTTTCGGTGGAGGTATTAACGGGATTATTGGGTTTTGCCATCATGACAGGCCTGGTTTTTTCCCGTTTTGCTCGCCCCACCGCTCGAGTTCTCTTCAGTCAAGCTGCTTTGATTGCAAATCACAATGGTGTGCCAACTTTAATGTTTCGGATGGCGAATCAACGGGGGAGTCATATCCTCGAGGCCCAAATAAAATTAGCTGCTCTTCTCAATGAAGTCACCCAAGAAGGAGAAAGTCTGCGCCGCTTTTATAATTTGCCCCTGATTCGCCATCAATCGCCAGTGTTTGGTCTCACTTGGTTGGCTCTTCACCCGATTACCGCTGATAGCCCCATCGCTGCCATTAGCCCGGAGTGGATGGAAAAATATAGCCTATCTTTGCTAGTGACCTTAACGGGTGTTGATGAAACCCTGGTCAATAATATTCATGCTCGCCACGCCTACTTACCAGAACGGATTCTCTGGGGGCAACGTTTTGAAGATGTTTTAGTCCGCAATCGCCAAGGACAGTTGTACTTGGACTTACGCCGCTTCCACCAAACTCGCCCGGATTTGAGCAGTCCCCCACTGGTCTGATGCAATCCGGTCAACAACTATGGGAGGATAATCCAGGAATGACTGGGAGAATCCCCAGGCCCGCCCCCTAATCTGTGTGATAGAACTGCCGTGTATCGTCTGATTGCCCCTGCCAAAATTAATCTGTTTTTACAAATTGTGGGTGACTATCTCCCAGACCCCCGCTACCACGAACTCGTCATGGTAATGCAGGCTATAACCTTGGCGGATGGAATTAGCCTCAGCCCCCTGTCTCAAGAAGTGATTGTTCTCACCTGTGATCATCCCCAAGTTCCGACTAACTCCCATAATTTGGC
Source organism: Pseudocalidococcus azoricus BACA0444 (assembly GCF_031729055.1). Lineage (NCBI taxonomy): Bacteria > Bacillati > Cyanobacteriota > Cyanophyceae > Acaryochloridales > Thermosynechococcaceae > Pseudocalidococcus > Pseudocalidococcus azoricus. The sequence continues at coordinate 26,719 of NZ_JAVMIP010000019.1, forward strand.
CTACAAAGCTGCGGCCCTGATGCAATCCCAGTTTCCCGGCCAAGGGGGGATTGAGATTCATATTGATAAACGAATTCCGATTGGGGCGGGCCTGGCGGGGGGGTCTGCGGATGCGGCGGCTGTCCTGGTGGGTCTGGATATTTTGTGGGATTTAGGCTTAACCCAAGGCGAATTACAAGGCCTGGGTGGGCAGTTGGGGGCCGATGTCCCATTCTGTATTGGTGGAGGTACAGCCTTGGCCTTGGGGCGGGGGGACGATCTTACACCCTTGCCGGATTTAGACCATGTCGTGCTATTACTGGGCAAGTTCACCAACATCAGTGTTTCGACACCCTGGGCCTATCAAACCTATCGCCAGACCTATGGAGCTAGTTATGCCCAGACACCAGTCCAGCAGGAAAAAAAACGACAACAAGGCGGCTCTCGGGAACTGCTCCAGGCCCTGAGTCAGAAAGATATTCCCACCTTGGCCCAGGCCCTCCATAACGATTTTGAAGCGATTGTTTTGCCTGAATATCCCTTAGTTGCCCAATTACGCCAGGCCTTTGTTGATGCTGGGGCCATGGCCGCGATGATGTCCGGTTCGGGGCCGACCGTTTTTGCCATTGCCGAATCTCAAGGGCAAGCCGAAACTATCAAAACTCAGGTACAAGGGCAATTTGCGGATCAGGGCCTGGATATTTGGCTGGCTCAGACTTGTCCCCATGGGGTGCGGTTGGTGGCCCAGGCCTAAGTTAATCAGATTACTAGCTGGCTTGAGTTTATAGTTTGGCTGCTGGTCAAAGGCTATGGGTTAAGTGCACGAGGGTAAGCTCTCGTAAGGGTATTATTGGGCAGGCGAAGCATTGCTTTTGTGATATGGTCATTCCAGTTAATAGTGAGACAATGGAGATACAAGAGCGATAACTTCTCCTATCTCCAACAGGGTAGTCAGGTTACTCAAGCTGCGAAACTCTTCTTCGAGCGTTAGCGTTAGCCTACCGGCGGTGCAGCAAAGCTCTTCCAAGTCGGTCGTGCAACTATCTATCGTTGGCTAGGACGGGATAATTGAGCCCCAATCGTGGTCACCCGTTATCCCCGGAAACTCGATTGGAATGCCCAGGAAGCAGATCTCAAGGAACATCCCTAGAGCTTTGCTCGTTAGTTATTGAGTTTGAGCAAAATAATAGTCCCGTGGTAGGCCGCTACGGCTAGATCCTGGCCATTGGGATGAAATGCAACACTGCCTAAGCGTTCCAAGTTGGGATTGTAGCTGTCGAGTAAGGTTCCTTGAACGTCCCAAAGCCGTAAAACTCCGTCATCTGAAACGGTGGCAATTAAGTTATCGCGGCTAAAAGCGGCTCCAGTGACCCAGCCTTTTTCTAGGACTTTGAGTTTGAGAAGCTCTCTACCATCTAAGTTAAATACCCTGGCTGTGCCGTCAAATCCAGCCGTAACTAAGCGTTGACCATCCGCACTAAAGTTGACACTATTTAAGCGTCCCTGGCCAGTCTGAATGGTCTTGACAACCTCAGCCTTAGGATTGAGCAATGTAATGGTGCCAATGTCTTGAGTGACAGCAATTAAGTCACGATTGGGAGACAGATCCATATTGCGGCTCACCCCAGGCCGGGTTAGGGTTGACCAAGCGGTTCCGTCCATTGACCAAAATTTAATACTGCCATCATCGGAACTGGAAACCACCCCTGGCCCCAAAAATCGGACATCCGTGGCCCCGGAAGTATGGCCGCGCAGTTCTTTTAAGGCCTGGCCTGAGAAGTTCCAGATCCGCACCGTCCCGTCATAGCTGGCCGTCACTATCTGAGTTGCATCCTGGTTGAATTGACCGTTAAAAAGCATAGCGATGGGTTGGCCCGCCAGTTCTCGCACTAAGTCGCCATTGGCCGACCAAATTTTAGCCAGGCCATCGGTAGCTGTAGAAAGTAGGTATCGCCCATCCCGACTGTAATGAATTTGAATAATGGCTTCCCCTGTCAGTTGATGGCCCTGAAACTGCTTTATGACTTCTAACTTGGCCTGGGGGTTGCGCCGACTCAGTAGTAGCGGGGTTGAGGTGGCCGGCAATGGGGCAAAAGCAGGTAGCCCCCCCACCATTCCCAGGCCAAAGGCAAACCCTAAGGCGAATTTAGTCCAGAACTTTTTATTCACGGCTTGATTCACAGCTATGTTGACCACATCATGACAACGAGATGTCCAAAATCCATACTTGCCCTTTATTACTGGTCACGGCCAGGTGCTTGCCATCGGCGGAGAAATTTAAGCTGGTTAATTTGTTGTTTTCTCCAAGAGGCAAACTTTGGATTAAACGACCATCCACAGCCCAAAGCCGTAAAACTCCGTCATCACTGGCAGTGGCAATATACAATCCTCGCAAATAGAAATCAGTACCGTTGACCCACCCCGAGTTAGTCGCCTTAAATTCCACCAAGAAAGAACCATCTATCCCCCAGAGTTTAGCTGAGCCATCTGTCCCGGCGGTGAGAATAAAGTTACCATTTGGACTAAACCGGACATGATTCATCCGCCCCTGGCCCGTTTGAATTTCCTGTTGAATTTCACCATCAGGAGCTAAGAGATAGAGCATCCCACTATCGGAGACACTAGCAATCAGTGCGCTGGTGGGGGAATAGGCTAAGTTGCGGGCCGTGCCTGGTTTAATGATCCCGGCCAAGCGCGTCCCCGTGGGATTAAAGACAAGGGTTTGCCCATCATCTGAACAGGTGACAATAACCTTCCCATTTGGACTAAGGAGAGCATCGGCAGTGGCAGCCCGGTGAGGTTCAAATTTTTCCAGCACCTCGCCCTGGGGATTCCAGAGCCAAACCGTGCCATCATAGCCTGTTGTGAGAATGACCTTTCCATCGGGAGAAAATCGAGCATTGAACATGGGGGGTTTTTGGCCAGATAATCTCGCCAAGGCCTGGCCCTGTAAATTCCAGACAGAGGCAACCCCATCGGCGGAGGCGGTAACTAGGGTCTGGCCATCGGGGCTAAAGTAAATCCGGTTTAAGCCCACCCCACTGGCCTGGAATTGGATTTTAACGGTTAAGGGACTTTGAGCAACCGCAATCTGCTGGGGCATGGGCGTGATCACCTTAGCTAATCCCGGCCCTGCGCTGCCAACTCCAGGTAATAATAAAGAAAGAATCAAATAGTGTTGCAACTGCCGACTCCAAAATTGACACAATCAATAACAACGAATGCCAGATCAAACGTGTAGAGACAGTATGGTAATCCTAAGTTATTGTTAGCTTACCCCAGGCCTGAGTCCAAAGTTAGCCATCACAGGTTAAGAAGTGTGACTGAGTCTTGCTGGAATTCAGATAATCTTCAATGATCAAAACATCTCGCTGGAGACTTTGAGAATCTTCCATGAATACCAGTAAAACCACAGATGCCACCACCAGATTTTCTAATCGAGTTAGTTATTATGTCAAGTATCGTCCTTCTTATCCCACAGAAATAGTTGAATTTTTGTCCCAACGGTTAAGCTTATCCCCCACCTCAGTTATTGCCGACATTGGTTCTGGGACAGGCATATTATCAGAACTATTTCTCAAAAATGGGAATCCGGTTTACGGGATCGAACCCAACCCAGAAATGCGCCAAGCGGCTGAGTCGTTATTAGAAAACCATCCAAATTTTATCAGTATCAATGGCTCTGCTGAAATCACAACCTTAGAGAATCATTCTATTGACTTTATTGTCGCTGGCCAGGCCTTTCATTGGTTTGATCGGGTTAAGTCGCGGCAAGAATTTCAGCGCATCTTAAAACCGGGGGCCTGGGTGATCTTGATTTGGAATGATCGACAAACGGAATCAACTCCCTTTTTAAGAGCCTTTGAAGCCTTTCTCCAAGAATTTAGCACCGATTACCAGCAGATTAATCATAAAAACGTTGATGATCGGATACTGAGTCACTTTTATGGCAGCAGTCACTATCAACAGCAAACCTTTCCCAATCAGCAAATTTTTGACTATGAGGGTTTGCTTGGTCGGGTTTTGTCATCGTCTTATATTCCAATGTCTGGCGATCTCAATTACGACTCAATGCTGGCAGCTTTGGAACAGTTATTTGCTCAGTATCAAGAACAGAATCAAGTAAGTTTTATTTACGACACGAGATTGTTTTATGGACAATTACTCTAAATTCTATTTGACAGGATGAAGTCAATCACGGTAGTCTCAAGCCTTGCATAGTCTGAGTTAGAGGAGTCCAAAAACTAGTGGCGAAGATCTCTCGGCGTAAATTTCTTACCCTTGCCAGTGCCACCACATTGACAGCCATGGGTGCATCGCGCTTACATGCAGCGGAATCTGGGCAAACCCTAGAGCAAGCCTTAGATCAACGATTACCCTTTCCAGGCCAATATGGAAAAGACTATAACCAGGCCAAAATTAAAGCCTTTCATCTCCATAATCAATCCCTCACCAGCCCACTACACCAATCCCTCCTCGCCCTCTGGCAAGATGTATATCAAAAGACCAATGGCGAGCTACTAGTTACCCCACTGCACTATGATGCCTCGTTGCCCGCTGGAGATCCCCAGGCCGTGCGATTGGTGGCGGAGGGACGCTTTGAACTGGTGAGTGTGGCCGGGCCGATTATTGATAAGCTCTGTCCCCAGGCCATCAGTATCCAAAATTTTCCCTTTCTCTATCAGTCCCCGGAAGATGTCTATCGGATTATTAATCAGCCCCAATTTCCCCAGGCCTTGAATCAAGCAGTGGCCCGATACAACCTCACCTATCTCCGCTATGGCACCTTTGATAATGGAATGCGGGTGATTACCTCGATTGAGTCCAGGCCAATTCGGACGACCCAGGATTTAGTTAATCTGAGGATTCGGATTCCCCCCTCCAATGACATGAAAGCAACCATGGAGGCTTTGGGTGCAAAAACAGAGGCCTTTACGATGAACCAAGTCTATGGGGCATTGGCCAAGCAATTAGTCCAGGCCCAGGAAAATCCCTATGCGGTGGCGATGGATTTTGAGTTGTATAAAGTCACTAAATATTTGAATCTCACGAATCATGCCTGGTCGGGATACAATATATTTTTTAATACTAAATTCTGGCAGAGTTTATCCCAATCTACCCGCAGCATCATTACTGAGTTAATGCCCATTTACCAGGCCAAAAATCTGCAAGCCCAACAAGACTACAACAAAAAAGTTTATCAGCAGCTCATCCAAGACAAGGGAATGATTGCCACTGAACCAGATATGTCCCCCGCCCCGCACAAGTTAATTGGAGTCTATCAGTCAATTTATGGGCAACTGAATCCCCTACTCCAACTCTTAGTGAAAGATAAACTGTCGGCATTAACTGGCTTGCGGTTCTCCTAGGGTGATCTAATTCTACATTTTGCTTTTTTTCGCTTGTTGATTTGCCGTGACTTTCCCCACCTTCCCCATGCCCCAATTCCGATTCCAGCTTTTTTCTCAGGTTTCATTGGCGATTTTGCTCAGTTTGATCGGGTGGTTGGCTGGTTCTCCCTCGGCCTGGGCGGATCTGTCCCCTACAGTAACTAAAGTAATCACCATTTCCAACTATGGCGCTCCAGTCTCCTTCGATGAGCATCCTCAGGGCGGGCAATATGTGGTGGCGTTTCGGGATTGCGAATTAGTTTTCCTTGATGCAACCTTTAAGATTACCCAAGCGGTAAAAATTCCCAACTGTCGGAGTTTGTTTGGGGCCAAATATGGCTATCTCAATAAGCAACTGGTGGTGGTTTCCCCAGTCTATGTGGGCGAAAGTGTGATCTATGATTTTTCCGCCATTCACCGGCTCAGAACCCATAATGCCGCAGTCACCGGCTCGTTATTAGTGAACAATGACCTGATCTCCACCTCTGATGATGGCTCAGTCAGAATTACCGAAATTCTTAATCTGGCGGAACTAAAAACTCAGCAACAGGAGCTATATAAGTCGATTGGTGTCGCCCGTAAAATTGCCATTTATCCCGATCTGGGAGGGCCGGTGTCGCGCCTGGCCATCAGCTATGACACGGGTGAGATTGTTGTTTTTCCAAATCAGGCCAACCTTCGCAGTCCTACCCTGAAACCCCAAGTTTTTCGCCCGCTTCAAAGTCGGATTAATATGATTCGCTTTACCCCCGATGGCCAGAGTTTAGTGGCGGGGTATTTTACGGGGGAATTACTGAAACTGGACTTGAGGACGGGGCAATCTCAGGTGTTGGGTCGGGCCGAGTTTTGGTTAAATACGATTGATATGATTCCTGAAGGGCTACTGGTGACGGGCAATAACCAAGGAATTGTCAAACTATTTACCATCGCCACTGAACAGGAAATTCTGGCACAGCAGATTGGCCCGGCTCCGATTGTTTCGGTTGAATTTATCAATCCCCATACTGTGGTAGTGGTTGATGCCCAGGGAAATCTTTATCAACTGCAATTTTAAGGCAACCTGATCGCGTGACTCATTGAGGGTGAGACGGGAACAAGTCAGATAATGCTTAATGGGCCCCTCTGTTTGGCCGTTCTCCCCCCTCTGAACAGTCCGCGTTACGCTCTGGTTAGGGTTTGAGGCGAGGCGTAATTTTCTCAAGTCCTTTTAATGCACAGGCCTGGTCAAAGTTACCCCCCGGCCCGCCAGACACTCCAATCGCCCCAATCAGTTCATCACCAACTTTAATTGCTAACCCACCGGTACTAAAGTTAATGCCATAGAGGGGATTGGGGGGCAATGGTACATTCCCCATCGGCAAAGGGGTGGGGGTCATTTTGGCCGTAATGGCTGCCGTTGAATCCACTTTGAAAATTGGCCCGAGGGTGATCACCGTGTAGGCTTTGTCATGACTCATCTGAATAGTATGGGGGGTGGCATTATTACCCCGAATCACAGCCTGAACTACCCCATCCCGATTCACCACGGTTGCCGTAACGTTATATCCCTGTTGCTGGCAGGTTTGTACCGCCGTCATCCCCGCTTCCACCGCCAAGTCCACAGGTAACTGATAATAACTGGGCAGGGCAAGGGCAGTGGCGGAAAACCCGACCCAACAGCCAAGGTTCAGGCAAAGGAGCAGCAGGGATTTGGGGTAGGGCATAGGTTTAATAACTCTTAGGATGACATCGATCAAATTTAAGCTGGCAAATTTAAGTTGGCTCGGCAGCATCAAAAGATTATAGAATGCCGGAGATTACTCGCATAGGCCTGGCATGGGGATGACACCATTTGCAACACCGACCCAATTGTTAAATATCCTTTCTCCCCTGGATGCCACTGCCGAAAACTTTGAGTTGATCGCCCCTCCAGCCTCTCACCCGACTGTTTCCACGGATACCCGCACCTTACAACCAGGGGATATTTTCCTCGCCTTACGGGGTGAAACCTTTGATGGCCACGGCTTTGTTCAGGTTGCCAAACAGCAAGGGGCTAGTTTAGCCATTGTTGACCAGGCCATGACAACCCCCATCCCCCAAATTGTTGTTCAAGATACCTTGGCCGCCTATCAAATCTTGGGGCAGTGGTGGCGACAGCAATTTCAAATCCCTGTGATTGCCATTACCGGCTCGGTGGGGAAAACCACAACTAAGGAACTGATTGCGGCGGCCTTGGGTTGTTATGGCAAAGTTCTCAAAACAGAGGCCAACTACAACAACGAAATTGGTGTCCCGAAAACCCTGCTGCAATTAACCGATGACCATGACTTTGCGGTGATAGAAATGGGGATGCGCGGGCCGGGTGAAATTGCCCTCTTAAGTCGGGTAGCCCAGGCCACGGTTGGAGTCATTACCAATGTCGGTACTGCCCATATTGGCCGCTTAGGATCCCGAGAAGCCATTGCCCAGGCCAAATGTGAACTCCTCGCTCAACTCCCCAAAACCAGTACAGCTATCCTCAATGGTGAACAACCCCTTTTATTGGCGATGGCAGAAAAAGTATGGGCCGAAAAAACCATCACCTATGGCCTGGAAACTGGGAAGTTACGGGGGACATTGCTACCCGACAACCAGATTGAGATTAACGGACAAGTTTTTCCCTTACCGCTTCCCGGCCGGCACAATGCTTTGAACTTCTTAGCGACAATTGCTGTCACCCAGGCCCTAGGCTTAGACCTGATGCCGTTGCAATCTGGGATCACAGTCCAACTCCCCCCTGGGCGGGCCAAACGCTATACCCTTGAGACTGATATTGTCCTGTTGGATGAAACCTACAACGCTGGCCTGGAATCCATGTTAGCCTCCTTGCAGATTTTGGCAGAGACTCCGGGGACGCGGCGAATTGCGGTTTTAGGGCCGATGCGGGAACTGGGGGATTACGCGGTGGCCTTGCATCAAGAGGTGGGGGCGCGAGTCAAAGACTTGCAATTGGATCAGTTGTTAATTTTGGACACCGAAGCAGAAGGTCAGGCCCTCGCCCAAGGAGCTACCCCCATTCCGACTCAGCAATTTAGCCAACATCAAGACTTAATTGAACATCTTAAAACCATCATTGGGCCTGGGGATCGGCTGCTCTTTAAGGCTTCCCATTCGGTGGGCTTGGATCGGGTGGTCAAGGCCTTGCGAGAGTCAGGAGATTAACTGTGAATCCGACCATCGGGCATAATCGCTCCAGCTAGTTTGGCTCCGGTGAGTTTGACTAAAATCCGATCTCCCTGGCCAACTTTTGCCCCCCGTAAATCGGCCCCCCGTAAGTCGGCTCCACTAAAATCAGCTCCGATTAAATTAGCATCACGCAAGTTGGCATTGCTGAGGTTGGCATTTAGTAAGTTGGCCCGGAAAAGCGTGGCCTGGGAAAGGTTAGCCCGGTAAAAACTGACCCGATGTAAAAACGCGTCACTCAAATCTGCGCCAGTTAAATCCGCATAACTTAAATTCCGACCTTCAAAATCTTTTTCGCGTAAATCGGCCCCCCGTAAATTTGCACCACTGAGGTCTTTCCCACGGGGATGATTTGTGCCATCAGGTTCTGGATGGGAAGTGGATTGTTTGGGGGGGTCTGGCGGTCGTGGTGGGGCCTGGTAGGGGGGGGGCTTGGGAGCAGATTGGGGGGGACGATGGGTTTGATAACTCCGATAGTCATAGGGATTAGAGGTATAGTCCTGGGCCGGGTTGTGGCGATAACCAGCATGGGTTTGATTGTGGGCCTGGTTTGGGGTTTGGCGGTGATTTTGGCTTTGCTGATGGCTGTGGGCACCATTGTGATGGCCATTACTCTGGTGATTGTGGGGTGACTGGTGGGACTGAGTTGAATAGGTAGAGCGCGGATAGCCGTTTTGATGGGAACTTTGGTGAGGCTGAGTTTGGGAACGGGTGTGGACTTTGCCATTGCGATGCTGTTGGCGCAAATGATCGCGGGCCTGGTTAATCTGCTTAATTTTATCGTGAGCTTTTTCTAATAAACGGTCATTATCCTTAGGAACCCGATCCGGATGCCAGATAAACACCAAATCTTTGTAGGCCTGGTTAATTTCCTCCAGAGTTGCCCCCGGCTCCAATTCCAAGACTCGATAGCAGGCCGCCAAATCTAGCATCCAGTTGCAACCCGTCTCACTTTAGCTAAAAATTATTGGGACATTATCCATAGCTCACATTTTATAGCGTTAGCCAGTCAGCGCGCCGCTAGGAAACATCACGCAAGGATCCATAAACCGTGATGACCCGGCTTTCCGCATCAAAACGACCAGGCTAAATGCCATAATCTAAGCCCACCCACCCACACAGCTTCCCAGAGAATGGGCTAACATTAACTTATGTAAATTAAACTCAGTTTTCACAAAAGGAGGGCAGGGCCCAGTGAATAAGCGGTGGCGCAATGCCGGTTTATATGTTTTGTTAACCATCGTGGTTTTAGCGTTGGCCACGGCCTTCTTTGATCGTCAACCCACGACTAAAGTGACTTGGCGATATAGCGAACTCATTCAGGAAGTCGAAAATCATCAGGTTGCCAAACTCAACATCAGCCCGGATCGAACCCAAGCCCAGGCCGTGACTCAAGATGGAACGCGCGTCCTCGTTAACCTGCCGCCGGATCCCCAACTCATTGACATTTTGACGGCCAATAACGTGGATATTTCCGTCATGCCGCAAAACAATGATGGCTTTTGGTTCCGGGCCCTTAGTAGTTTGCTTGTTCCAGTAGCCTTGCTTGTCCTGCTATTTTTCTTACTCCGGCGAGCCCAAGGGGGTGCAGGCAACCAGGCCATGAGTTTTGGCAAGTCCAAAGCCCGTGTCCAAATGGAACCGCAAACCCAAATTACGTTTAATGATGTCGCCGGGATTGACCAGGCCAAGCTGGAACTCACGGAAGTGGTGGACTTTCTTAAAAATGCCGATAAATTTACCGAAATTGGGGCCAAAATTCCCAAAGGTGTTTTATTGGTGGGGCCGCCGGGAACAGGGAAAACCCTCTTAGCCAAAGCTGTAGCTGGGGAAGCTGGAGTCCCATTTTTCTCCATCTCTGGGTCTGAGTTTGTCGAAATGTTCGTCGGGGTGGGTGCTTCTCGCGTCCGTGACCTCTTTGAACAAGCCAAATCCAATGCCCCTTGTATCGTCTTCATTGATGAAATTGATGCCGTTGGTCGCCAACGGGGTGCGGGTTTAGGCGGTGGTAACGATGAGCGGGAACAGACCTTAAACCAACTGCTGACCGAAATGGATGGGTTTGAAGGTAATACCGGCATTATCATCATTGCGGCCACCAACCGCCCTGATGTTTTAGATGCTGCCCTGATGCGGCCCGGCCGGTTTGATCGCCAAGTGGTTGTGGATCGCCCGGATTATAAAGGTCGCTTGGAAATCCTCAAAGTCCATGCCCGTGGGAAAACCCTGGCCAAAGATGTGGACTTGGATAAAATTTCCCGCCGGAGTCCTGGATTTACCGGAGCCGATTTATCTAACTTGCTGAATGAAGCGGCAATTTTGGCCGCCCGCCGCAACCTGACCGAAATCTCGATGGACGAAATTAACGATGCCATTGATCGGGTCATGGCGGGGCCGGAGAAGAAAGATCGGGTCATGAGCGAACGCCGGAAAACCTTGGTTGCCTATCACGAAGCCGGTCATGCCTTGGTAGGTGCGTTGATGCCCGATTATGACCCCGTCCAAAAAGTCAGCATCATTCCCCGTGGCCGAGCTGGTGGTTTGACTTGGTTTACCCCCAATGAAGAGCAAATGGATTCTGGCTTATACAGTCGGGCCTATTTGCAAAACCAAATGGCGGTGGCTTTGGGTGGTCGGATTGCCGAAGAAATTGTCTTTGGTGAAGATGAAGTCACCACTGGCGCGTCCAATGACCTCCAACAAGTCGCCCGGGTTGCTCGCCAGATGATTACCCGCTTTGGCATGAGCGATCGCTTGGGGCCTGTGGCTTTGGGTCGGCAAAATGGCAATGTTTTCCTGGGGCGTGACATTATGGCTGAACGGGATTTTTCTGAGGAAACTGCCGCCACGATTGATGATGAAGTCCGCAACCTAGTGGATCAAGCCTATCGCCGGGCCAAGGATGTTTTGGTGAGCAATCGCCATGTCCTCGATAAAATCGCTGAGATTCTGATTACTAAAGAAACCATTGACGCTGAAGAACTCCAGGAAATTTTGGACAATACCGAAGTCAAAATGGCGGCCATTGCTTAGTTACTTGCTTTTCTAAGGCCGAAACTCTAATTCTCAAGATTAACGGTGGGGTTTTATTGCTCTGCCGTTTTTTTATTTTGAGTATTCATAGGTTTCTTCACATCTGAGCTATTGAAGCATTGACTATACTGAAATTTACTGGGTTAATCACTTTTCAAGGAATACTAGATAGATAGATTCCGCTTCATCATGTTAGGTGTATATAGGATTAATCTCTTGTTAAGAGGACACAATATTGTGGCTGAGGCAGTAAATAATTCTGAACAATTTGTATACGATATGTGCTCAAAGTCATTTTTATCTTTGTGGAGTTACATTAATCCTCAAGGAAAAACATCAGACAAAGAGTTATGTGATGTATTAGTAGTATGTGATCCCCACGTAATTGTCATAAGTGTTAAAGACATTCAACTTAAGAAAACAGATAATCCAAGTGTTGATTGGAAGCGCTGGCAACGAAAAGCTATTGAAGCTTCAATAAAACAGATTAAAGGGGCTATCCGATGGCTTGATCAGTCAGAGTATGTCATCCAGAAAGATGGATCTCAGGGATTAAAGCTGCCATTACAGGGCGAAAGAATATATCACCGCATAGCAGTTGCTTTTGGCGGCAAAAGAGAAGTTCCCATCAGTTCTCATGCTGAGGAGGATGAGTTTTTTCATGTCTTAGATGAACAATCAGTTTTCCTGCTTCTTCGTCATTTAGATACCATAAGTGATTTTGCTAACTACTTAATTAACAAAGAAGCGTTTCTGTTTAATACCTCAACTATCATCAATGGTGGTGAGGAAAATCTGCTTGCAATTTACTTGCATAATGGTCGCCAGTTTCCCTCAGAAGTAGGCATGATGATCCTTGAAGATGATCTTTGGGAAGGAATAAGCAACAAACCTGAGTTCAAGGCAAAATTGCAGAGAGACACTGCAAGTTATGTCTGGGATAGATTGATTCAAATCTTGTGTCAAGGTGGATTCAACGGGGAAGACTGGCTCGGTCCAGATATGTCTGAGTCTGAACTAGCCATTCGTGTTCTCGTTAAAGAAAATCGGTTTTCAAGGAGGATGCTAGGCGGTGCTTTCAACGATTTTCTTGAACTCAGTAAGATGGGGCAACTAAGTTCTCGGTGTGTGCAATCAATAAGTGGTGTTGGATACGTTTTCTTTGCCTATGACAGTGACAGCACACTCGAAGAACGAAAAAGTGAACTTTGTGCCAGATGTTATGCTTCGCTGTGTCAATTCCAGGAGTGTTTTACAGTGATTGGTATTGGTGTCAATGTTCCAGGGCAGAAACCTAGACACGGATATTCAAGCGATCTCGTCTTCTTACAGGCTCAAAATAATCAATGGTCGGAGGAAGATGTAAGGCAAGCACAACATTATAGAGATAAATTTGGCTTTTTCAAGAATCCAAACAAAACGCATTGTCACGAAGATGAGTACCCTGTAACCGAGAATACTGACAACACCTAAAAATATTAATGTACCGAAATAAAGTTTAGTGTTCTGTTAGTATTTGAGTTCATAGTTGATGGGCCACCTGTATCACAACAGACTCGTAGGCATGAACGACTCAGGGCCTGGAACCTAGTGGTACGGCATTTAAGTCACTACTGCTCCCTTCAGAACCACCTTAGCCAAGGTCAGGAAATTTAATCCAGGGAGGATCAACCCAGGCCACGATCCCCTTAGGCAGAGGCGAAGATTGGCTATTCTTAGGAGCAAAAATGAGGTTCGAGATCACTTCGACGTGGTCAAACTGAGGTGTGATTTGAAATATATTCTGGAGGAAAGCCCGAATTAGACGGCGTTGGAGGGCAGGGTGCAGGGTTTGCAGTGGATTTACGGCCAGGCCGGGAATCGCCTCATTCACTATGGTTGTATAATGTTTCTGAGTTTCTTGATCTAAATAATCCTGCTCGGCCTGGCAGAGGGTGGCGGTTTGGGCGAGGACTCGATCGGCCTGGGGGTTAAAGTAATCTCGCAATTGGGGCATGATCTCCAGACGTAAGCGATTCCGGCGTAAGTTCAAGTTGGCATTGGTACTATCCAGCCAAATGTCCAGGCCTTGCTCCTGACAAAACTGGGCGGTTTCTGGACGAGTTAAATCCAGCAACGGGCGGACTAATTGGATATCGGGATAAGCACCACCTAAACTCCGGCTCCAGGCCATTCCCCCTAAGCCCCCCAGGCCAGTCCCACGGAACAGATGCAATAGCAGGGTTTCGGCCTGATCCGTTGCTGTATGGCCTGTGACAACATGGGTGCAACCCAATTCCCGCGCCAATTTGCCAAAAACTGTGTATCGCCAGGCCCGAGCTTGATTTTCACTGGTTAAGGGCTGCTCTGTGACTCGAACATGACAAGGGAGATCGAAACGATGACTAAGGGCCTGGACAAATTCTGCATTATCGTTAGCATCATCTCGCCAGCGGTGGTTACAGTGAATCACTTCTAGTCGCCAGGCCCAGTGGGGTTTGAGATCAACCAGTAGCTTGAGTAAACAGGCGGAATCTTGTCCACCGGAAACGGCAATTAAAATCCGTGCGGTGCTGGGGAGGAGAAGACGTTGGCGCAGGTTGGTATGGATACGGGCGTGGATATCTCCCCAGGCCTGGCTCATGGTTTACTTCCCAATGTCACCCTAGAAAAACCAACCGTAGGAATGCAGCCCCTTCCCTAATAAATTCACACCCAGGTAACAAACCCAAACCACCCCCAGACCACAGGTCGCAATAATTGCGGGTTTCCGCCCTTGCCAGCCTTTAGTAATCCGGGCATGAAGGTAAGCTGCAAATACTAACCAAGTAATCAAGGCCCAGGTTTCTTTCGGATCCCAGCTCCAGGGCGCACCCCAGGCCTCATTGGCCCAAACCGCTCCAGAAATAATCCCAATGGTTAACAGGGGAAAACCTAGGCCAATCATCCGGTAGCTGAGGTTGTCTAACGTTTCCGCCAAAGTCAGGCGTTGCAATCCCAAGGACACAGCGGTGGTGGCGGTCATCGCTGGAGTTAAAACCGCCGTCCCACCGGCCCCGCCATCAATCGTTGCTTCAGAATGAGACTCTGGCACAGGTGTTAAATTTGTTTTGGTTCCAAGAGCACGAAATCCCCCGGAACCGATGGAATTTCCCTTTAGCTCCACCGTCTTCCCCCGAGTCACGATTAGAAAGGCAATGGCCACCAACGCCCCGACCATCAATGTGGCATAACTGAGCATCATTACGCTAACGTGCATCATCAACCAATTGGATTTCAGGGCCGGAACTAAAGGAGCCGAGGTCTGCATTTCCGGGGGCAAAGTTAAGGTTGCAAAGGCCGCAATGCCCATTGCCAAAGGAGCCGTCACCACCCCGACTAGAGGATTCCCGCTCATACCCTCAGCAACTAAGTGCATTAGGGTGAGTCCCCAACAGAGGAAAAATAGGGATTCATAGAGGTTGCTAATGGGAAAATAGCCCCCCTCAATCCAGCGCGCGCCCAATAGGCCGACCAGGCCCAGATTTGCCAAGATCATTCCTGTCCGCCCCAGGCCAGCTAACCATTGTCCTTGCTGACGAAAGGCTGCCCCGACCCAATAGATCAGCATCGTGGCCAATAAAATCACAAAAACCGTATTATCAAGCCAGTTTTCAAGGGTAACTAAGTCCATGCCAGGGTTCCTGTATCAAAAGTGCTGCGGGAAGTGGGAAATCTCTGGGGGCCTGGGTAAGCTCACCTCAGAATCATCCCTATTTTATCTGGCATCCTCCCCAAATTTCAGCCAATTCCTGCCCCAAGCTTCTGCCCAAAATCCTAGACTAGATACTATGCCTTTATTCCAGTTCTTTCTGGGTCTTGCGAATGGTTTTGCTGCCTCAATCCCCAACCCACCCTACTCTTTATGACACTGATTTCTGGGCCTGGACACAAACCCAAGTCAAACTCCTCCAGGATCAGCAATGGGAGCATCTGGACTTACCGAATTTGATTGAGGAAATCGAATCTTTGGGCAGACAACAACGTCAGGAACTCCGGAATCGCCTCAGTGTCCTCATTGGGCATCTGCTAAAGTGGCACTTTCAACCGGAACAAAGAACTCGCAGTTGGGTCTCCACGATTCGGATTCAGCGCATTGATACCCTAGACCTTCTTGACGACAATCCCAGCCACAAACCCTACTTGGCACAGATCATTCCTAGAGTCTATGTAATGGGCTTAGAACTGGCGATTAAGGAAACTGACCTCCCCCCGGCTCATTTTCCTGAAAATTGCCCTTACGCCCTAGAGCAGATTCTAGACTCGAAATTTTTTTCTGGCGAACCATCTGAACTGTTAGCTAATTTTGAGAGATAACATACTAATGCCTGTTATGAGTATGATCAGCCCCTGGTTATCTGTCCTCTGTAGTTTTTAATGATTGGCCCATGACATTTCTCCCCTTTGGCTTTCAATCCCAGGCCCTGATTACTCCCTTGGGCAAGCTGATTTACTACACCCCCTATGCTGAAATTTGGGGCCAACCTAAACACCCCCAGAAGCTTTTATTTCTCCATAGTTTAGGGGGTGGTTCATCCCAGGCCGAGTGGGCCAGCATTTATCCAGCCTTTGCTAGCCGTTATCGGCTTTATGTCCCGGATTTAATCGGTTGGGGCGCGTCCGATCATCCGGTGCGGGATTACCAGGCCGGGGACTATTGGCAGATGCTGGAATTGTTGATTGAGCAAATTGGCGCGCCTGTGGCCGTGATTGCCTCCTCCTTAACCGCTGGCCTGGTGATCCGTTTAGCCATTCAAAAACCAGAGCTATTTTCAGGGTTATGTTTGGTTGGCCCCACCGGCTTTAGTGACTTTGGTAATGATTACGGGCAAGGTTTAGCGGCTCAGTTGGCCGGAACCCCAGGCCTGGATCAGCTAATTTATGCCCTTGGGGCGGGAAATTCTCTAGCAGTCAGGAACTTCTTAGAGCAGTTTATTTTTGCCCAACCGGAACGCCTCACCCCCGCCACTGTCAATGCCTATGTGGATTCTGCCCAACAGCCCGGAGCCGAATTTGCCGCCTTGGCCTCCTTACGGGGGGATTTATGTTTTGATTTGTCTCGCTACCTAGAACAACTGACGGTGCCGAGCATCTTGATCTGGGGAGAAGCCTCAAAATTTAACTCTGTTGAACTGGGCCAACGCCTCGCCGCTCTCAATCCCCAGGCCATTCAAGGGTTTTTCACCGTTCCCACCACTGGAGTCCTGCCCCACCTCGAACTGCCGGCCTCAGTCATTGCCTTGATCGAAGCCCATTTTCTTCCCTTGATCAGCAAATAATCCTGACAACACTGCCCCCGAATCCAGGTATTCTGAAGAAATACAAATCATCAGTTGGCATCATCATGGCAGACATTCAATTTATTCGGGGTATCAATGAAGAAATTGTTCCCGATGTCCGTTTAACTCGCGCCAAAGACGGCACCAACGGCAAGGCTTACTTTACCTTTGATAACCCCAAAATTGTCCAAGAAGGTAATTTGGAAATTAACGGGATGTATATGGTGGATGAGGAAGGGGAAATTGTTACTCGCGAAGTCAATGCCAAATTTATCAACGGCCAAGCCACGGCCATTGAAGCCACCTACACCATCCGCAGTGCCGCCGATTGGGATCGCTTTATTCGCTTTATGGATCGCTATGCAGCCACCCATGGCCTGGGCCTGAATCAGTCATAACCGAGGCAATCAATCTCAACTAACGGCGGGAGGGCAATATGGCTGAACAAGAACGCTTGCTGATGATGGCTGAAGATGAACTGACGCAGTACAGTACCGATGCCCGCAAAGTTGAAAAGCTCCGGCGCAAAATTGCCCTCTCGGTTCCTTTAGCAAAACAACGGGAAGTTAAAGACGCTTTAATGGCGGAATTTCCCACAGATTTTCTGAATCGCCTCATCCTCGAACAACGCCAAACAGTCGCCTTACCCTTTTGGGGCATTGCTGGCCTGGGGTTACTGTTGGGGATTTCTTGGCAACAACCCTTAGATTTTCTGGCTACGATCATTGGCGGTGGTATTGCTATTCTGATTCAACGCAAAGGCTGGCAACTGATGGCCAAACGTTTACTCATTCAAACCTTGGATGAACTAGATCCCCAATCCCAGACCCCGCCTAAGTCTGATTAATCTATATCTGTTTGCATTGCAAATAAAAAATAGTAGGTTGCAGGTTTTGGGGATCACAGGTTACGGCTATTCCTAATTAGCCCCTCCACAATCGAGGCATGGTGTTTTTGACATGGGACTCTTATCAAACTTAGGGTAGTGAAGGAACAGTCTCACGACTGACGCAAGAACCATAGGAGATGAAGATCGGGGTAGTTTGGCCTATCTTGAGACATCAGAATGTACCCACTGTAGCGTGACACCCACAGCGAGCGTGTATCGTTTCTCTAAATACTGCCAACGGAGCCGTAATCAGGATCCGTGTTTCTCAATCGTGACTTTAGACATCGGGGTAAATTTCGGGGTAAAACTACAACCCCAAACAACCCTTAACGGTCTTTGCTTGCTGTCTTATTGACAATATGACAATGACTTTCAGAGTTGCTTGGAACTCCCAAAAGCCTTACTATGTCCAGGTTCTCTAACCTATGGGCGATACTGGATTTGAACCAGTGACCCCTTCCGTGTGAAGGAAGTGCGCTACCCCTGTGCTAATCGCCCCATTGGGGAATCTGTTAATAACCCCCTATGCATAGCTTACAAGCAAAACGTCTCTAGGTCTAGGTATAAAAATCGCAAGAAATTAATCAGCCGACAACACTATCTTCAATGCATAACCAGAATGCCAGGAACACCTCTTTGCTCCAGGCCAGCCTTACCCAGAACCAGATTAATTCAGACAAAAACATGAGGGGCATCTTTAGTCGTCAGTATTAGCCCCCAGGCCCAGGTAGGTTTTACCAAGGTAGCGGCTGAGACGTTTTAAGGGATTGGTGACTTTTTCTGCATGATCCTCATCGGTTGTGGGGGGAAGTGCTGTCCCTAAGAAAGCCGTAAAGTCCTCATCGCTTAAGGAACCGGCCTGGTGCTTTTCAAAGGCCTCAACCACTGCCACCAAATCCGCTGCGGTAAAAGCAAAACCTTGGGATGTAGCAAATTCCGCCACCACTGGGGCCTGGGAACCCTTGAGAACCGCTGCTTCTTCAGCATCCAATTCCGACTCACAACTAATATTGCCATCCCCAACTCCCAGCAATGCTTCTAACTTGGCTTGGAGAGCTTCATCCTCAGCAGTTTTTTGCATAAAAAGTAGAATATTGGCTGTTGCCCTATCGGTCATGGATCACTCCTTACTTCGTGCAGATGTTTCGGGGGGTAAACTAAATCCAGGGAAGACCACTCTTAACCCATGGCCAAATTATGCCAAAACCAATTTGCAGCGTGTGTTCGATAGAACCTCATAAGGTTAAAAAAAGATTACGTTTATAGGGTGTTATTCATAACCAGTGACATCCTTCCTGCCATCATCAGATGATTTGCCTGCCCCCAATCCTCCTTTGGCCAAAGCAAGTTCTATAGGGTGGCGCGCACTGCTCTGAGAGAGTAGAAATGTTTAAAAGACTTCCCATCAAGCATTTTCTGACTAGTCCCCCTCTCACCCTAAAGTGAGTAACGCTATAGGATAGCCATGAAAGTTGTCGGCAGGAGTTGAGAACACTGATGGCAGAACTAGCAGTTGGGATGGTGCAAGTGTTAGGGTATCCCGCCGCCCTCAATGTTGCTGATGTGATGGTCAAGGCGGCCCAGGTGGTGTTGGTCAGTTGTGAAGGTATTGGCAGTGGCTATTGGACAGTGGTCGTGCGGGGAACAGTTGCCGATGTCCAGGCCTCGGTTCAAACTGCCCGCCATCTTGGTCAAGAGGTAAAGTCCTGGCAAGTCATTCCCCATCCACCAGGGAATTTAGCGGCGGTGTTACCCATTGCGGGGGGTGGGCGGGGCCTGGAAGACTATCTCTTGTAAAAAATATGGGGGAATTTGGCCGCTTTTAACCTGGATTGCCCCAGGCCAGGGGAGACTAGAAATGAAAATGTTTAGCCCATAGGTGCATTCCCCCATGTCAGGCGTACCTGTTCTTCAACTTTGGCGGAGTCATAACCCAGAACAGCGCATCTTAGCGGCGATTGATGTTGGGACTAACTCGATTCACATGGTAGTGGTGGACATTAATCCGACTTTACCCAGCTTTAAGATTATTGCGGCCCAAAAGGATACGGTTCGCCTCGGGGAACGCTGTGAACAAACAGGCCAACTGACTCCAGCCGCAATGGAACGGGCCCTAGGCTCCTTAAGACGCTGTCGCGAATTAGCCGATAGCCTCCGGGCAGAAGCCGTGATCGGTGTGGCGACTAGTGCAGTCCGGGAAGCTCCGAATGGCCTGGAGTTTTTACAACAGGTGCGAGATGAAACCGGCCTGGAGATTGCCCTCATTTCCGGGGTAGAAGAAGCCCGCCGGATTTATTTGGGAGTCCTCTCTGGCCTGGAATTTCAAGGGCAACCCCATGTGATCGTGGATATTGGGGGGGGATCAACAGAACTGATTCTGGGAGACGGCCATGAACCCCGCTACCTCAGTAGCACCAAAGTTGGGGCAGTCCGCTTAACGGATATGTTTGTCCAGAGTGACCCCATCTCTGAACGAGATTTTGAACGGTTGCGGGGCTATGTGCGGGGGATGTTAGACCGGGCGACGGAGGAATTGCGCTCCCATCTGAGGCCGGGGGAAGTTCCTAAGTTGGTCGGGACATCGGGGACGATTGAAAGCCTCATGAACCTGCATGTCTGGCAAACCTTAGGTCATGCACCCCCTTCCCTGCAAGGCTATACCCTGACCCAGGCCGATCTCAAAGGACTGATTCAAAAACTCCGCTCCCTCAACTACCCCCAACGCACCCAAGTTCCTGGAATGTCGGAAAAACGAGCTGAAATTATTTTGGCCGGGGCGGTTGTCCTCTTAGAGGTGATGAACTTACTGGAAATCAACAGTCTCAAAATCTGTGATCGGGCCTTACGGGAGGGGATTGTTGTTGATTGGATGCTCTCCCACGGTTTAATTGAAGACCGGCTTCGCTATCAAGGCTCAGTCCGGCAACGCAGCACGCTGGGGATGGCTCAAAAGTTCCGAGTCAACTTACCCTACAGCGAGCGAGTGGCAGCCTTTGCCCTCAGTTTGTTTGACCAGACCCAAGGAATATTACATCAGTGGGGTGAACTGGAGCGAGAACTACTTTGGGCCGCAGCAATTTTGCATAATTGTGGGCATTTTGTCAGTCACTCAGCCCATCACAAACATTCCTATTACTTAATTCGTAATGGGGGCCTATTGGGGTACACGGATACAGAAATTGAACTCATTGCCAACTTGGCCCGTTATCACCGTAAAAACACCCCCAAGAAAAAACATGAAAACTACCGTAATCTAACCAGTCGGGAACATCGCTTAGTTGTTGAGCAGTTAAGTGCCATTCTCAGGTTAGCCATTGCCCTTGATCGGCGACAGGTTGGGGCGATTCAAGATATTTCCTGCCGATGGCAATCAGAATCCCGAGAGTTTACCTTAATTTTACATCCCAGCAATGCCAATGATGCCTGTGAACTCGAACTGTGGAGTTTGAACTACAAAAAAGAGGCCTTTGAAATAGTCTTTAATCTCAAATTGGAGGCGCATTTAGAGCCATCTGATCCAGGGGTAAATACTCTAATTGAAGAAACGGTTACCCTTGCTTAAGGCTGATTTAAACCGGAGAAAATCTGGTTCACATCAATCATAAACAGCGGTTGAGTATTGGGAGCCTGTGTATCCATCATCAACGTGCTGACACAGTGGATATTTCCCAAGGAACGATAATGAGTGGGCAAGGGGGTAATGGCCTCTGGATTAATTCGAATTAGCTGGGGTGGGGCCTGAATTGGAATGCCCAGGAGTTCGAGATGAGTCATATCAGTGGCCTGGAGAATCAGAAGAAATTGATAAATAGTTTTCTTGATTGGGAGATTGTGGGGTAACAGAACGTTCTCAACATCAATCACAAGAACTTCCTGTTGTTGATAGTGAACCAGGCCAATGCCACGCCCAGCAGGATCACCATGGATAGTTGTTAGGGGAATGATCTTTAAGACCTGGGTAATTGGTAGAGCAAATTGTTGTTGGGCAATCTCAAACTGAAGCAATCGCTGGGTTGGGGCTTGCTCTGCCGTGGTGCGAGATTTCCGGCGGGATTTTAAGGAAGCAGTCAGAGCCATAACATCCTCTTAAATGACGAACATCAAACAGGTTGGGGTTGGGGGGAAGTGACTAGAGTCTTCAACGTAGCCAAGAGGTCAGCTTCACGGAAAGGTTTAGTGAAGTAAGCAGTTGCGCCTAAATTGATTGCTATTTGGCGGTGCTTCTCGCTACTCCTAGAGGTCAGCATCACCACAGGTAAGTTTTTCGGGATTTTTAAGTTTTTAGCATGGGACAAAAAGCCATAACCATCCAAGCGGGGCATTTCAATATCACAAATCACTGCTTGAGCAGAGAGGCCATTGCTGAGTAAATCCAGGGCTTCTTGACCATCCTTAGCTTGCTCGACTCGATAGCCCGCTTTTTCCAGAGTATTGGCTAAAAATCGGCGGACATTGATCGAATCATCCACAATCAAGACGGTTGTTTGTCGGCTCTGTCGAGATTGGCTGGAGACCAGGCCTGGGGATTTGGGTTTTAAGTTCGGGGCTTGGGATTGTTGGGTTTCGAGCCAGCGCCAGAGGCCATAGGTATCCACTAGCGGCACAATCCGACCATCACCCAAAATCGTACAGCCACTAAAGCCGGGGGGTAAGGGCAACGCGCTATCCACTTGCCGAATGGTTACTTCCTGTTCCCCCCAATAGCGTTCGGTTGGAATCCCGAGCAAATGGTCGCCTTGGGCAATGACAAGCAGGGTTGGCTGATCAATAATCGGGGCGGCTTCCATGGTAATCCGGGGACGGGGGCGGGGGAAGTTAAACCATTGCTCCAGTTGAATTAGGGGCATCAATAGGCCGTCCCAATCCAAGAGAGTCTGGCCCGCACTGTGTAACAGGTTTTCTGCTTCAAACAGGGTCATTTCTTCCACCGCATCTGTCGGGACGGCCACCAACATTCCGGCAATTTCCACCAGTAGCACCCGCACTACGGAAAGGGTAAACGGTACGGTAATTGTAAACGTAGTTCCCAGGCCAGGTTTGGTCTCCACCTGAATTTCACCCCGGAGTTTTTGTAGGTTTGTCCGCACCACATCCATGCCCACGCCACGCCCAGACAGTTCCGTTACCTGAGTGGCAGTGGTAAATCCCGGTTCAAAAATTAAATCTACCAATTCCCGTTCACTGGCCTGGTTTAGCATCATGGCATCTAAGCCCATCTCCAGGCCCCGTTGTTTAATTTTTTCCAGGTTAATGCCTTGCCCATCATCAGCAATTTGAATAATCGTTTGGCTGCCCCGATAGGCCGCACTAATGGCAATTTTGGCCGGATTGGGTTTACCCTGGGCGGTGCGCTCTGCGGGGGATTCGATGCCGTGATCAAAGGCATTACGGACCAGATGGAGGAGGGGATCTGCGAGGGCTTCTAAAATGGTTCGATCGACGAGGGTATTGCCGCCGTTAATCTCCAGTTGCACCTCTTTCCCATATTCATGGCAGAGATCTCGCACCATCCGAGGATAGCGATTGGCCAGATCAGCAAAGGGGCGCATTCGGACTTGGGTGAGGCGATTCTGCATTTGCTTGGCCGTGCGGTGTAAGTCCCGCTGAGTGCGCTCCGTATCTTCCAGGCCAATTTCGAGGTCGCTGGTAATTTCTTGGATTTGGACAATGGTTTCAATCACATCCTGAGACAACTGGTGTAGGGGGTTGTAGCGGTCAAATTCCAAGGCATCAAATTGATCCTGCCAGTGGGGGGCAATCTCTGACTTGGCTAATTTTTGCTGGAGATTAACAGTCGGGATCCCAAAGGTTTGGGTAGTGACGCGGTCATAGCCCTGGCGGAGTTGGAAGTTGGATTGCTCAAGGCGGCGAACTTTGTCCTTCAGAGCCTGCATCTGTTGTTGGAGGCGTTGAACGTGCAGGCCTAAGCCATTGCGCTCGATGGTTAATTCCCCAAACAAGTCTGCCAGTTCATCTAACTGTTTGACGGCGACGCGCACGGTTTTGTAGGCTGCGGCATTACCAGCAGATTCTGAGGCCCCTGGGGCTGGAGGGGCAAGCTCCCTGGACGGAATGGTCGGGTGGGCATGATCTGGCAACAAGCTGGGAGAAAATTCTAAAACCGGATCAAATTCCTGGCCATCCAGTGCGGCTTCGACATCGGCTAAGAGATTTTCCAGGCCTGCTAAGGCCGGTTTTGGCCCCACTTCTAGGAATGGTAAGGTTGCCTCAGATTGGTCGTGGGAAATGTCTAAGGGTTCGAGGCCGGGATAGTCTGGGACTGCATCTGGGGCAAAAAGGGCCTCGGCATCCAGGCCTAAATCTGAGAGTTCTGGGAGTTCTTCGAGGGCCATGAAATCGGTAGCCTTTGGCTGAGAGATAAACCGTTCGGGTAAGGCCTGGAATTGCCCAACTAAGACCATGGCCTGGCAGCGTCTCCAGCCTTGGACAATTTCGGTCGCGATGGCTGCCAATGGGTAGGGCTGATGCTCTAGGAGATTGCTCACCGAGGCGCAATAACTGATAAAGGCCGGCAGTTCCAGCATTTGCCCCAGGCCTTCAAGTTCTTGGGCAACAATTTTCAATTCCTCGAGCAAACAGAGTTGTTCGGGACTGGCCAAAACCGCCTCAAGTCGTTGTAAGCAGCCTTCCACTTCTGACTCGAACAGCAACGCCCGCATATCCCCACCCGCATCTTCCGACAGCAGGGCAATTTCACTTTCCGGTTGTAAATCCCCGAGCCGGGCCTGGAGTTGCTCAATCACCGGATCAACTTGGGTATTTAGCCAACTTTGTGGAGCAATCATCCCTTGCCGATTCAGAGAAATCAGATGTTGCAGACAATCTACGCCCCGGAGTAATTGCTGCTCCAAGTCGATCTCTACCGGAGTTCCGGCCCGGATCACTTTTAAGAAATCTTCCAGACGATGGGCTAGATCACTCAGTTGCGTAAACCCCATCATGGCGGCTCCCCCCTTGATCGAGTGAGCGGCCCGGAGAACCCCATCCACTCGGCCTCGATTTTGCCCATCTTGGCTGAGGCCCAATAGCCCCGTCTCCATGGCCTCGAGATAGTCTTGGGCTTCTTCCAAAAACTGTTGCCGGACAACTTCTTGCCCATCATTAGCGGGAATGAGTTGGGATTTAGGGGGAACCATGGCTTTAGCTGTCCTCTCTCACCGTAAAAGTATCCACCGAGGCCTGGAGTTTTTGGGCCACGGCCACTGTTCCTTCTAGGGATTCGGAAATTTGGCGGGAGGTATCGGACATCCCCTCGGAAACTTTGGCAATATCTTTCATCAGGGTGTTCACAGTCGTGGAAGTCCGGGTTTGGCTGACGGTGGTTTGGGAAATAGATTGCACCAATTCATCAATGGCCTGGGAAACGGTGACAATTTCTTCCAGGTTTTTCTTGGCTTCTTCCACTAGCTGTGTGCCTGTGACGACCTGACTCGTCCCTGTTTCCATGGCCATGACCACTTCATTGGTTTCCTGTTGAATCGCCTCGACAATTTGCTCAATTTCCTTCGTTGCTGCTGCCGAACGGGCCGCCAATTCCCCGACTTCCTCGGCAACCACCGCAAAGCCCCGCCCTTCTTCCCCGGCCCGGGCCGCTTCAATACTGGCATTAATGGCGAGTAGGTTGGTTTGGAGAGCAATTTGGTTAATCAGCGAAATCACTTTAGAAATCTGTTGGGAGGATTCCCCCAGACGTTTGACCTTTTTCGCCGTTTCCGCCACCGTTTCCCGCAGACTCAAAATGCTTTGCACGGTATCATCCATGGTTGAGCCACTGGTCTGGGCGGTTTCCGAGGCTTTACGAGCAACTTCGGCGGCTTGGTTGGCAGTGTCAGCCACAGATTGGATTGAGCGAGACATTTCTTCAACTGCACCCAACATCCGGTTGATTTTCTTGGCCTGGCGCAAAGAGTCATCGGCCAATTGCCGCATCGCCGTTTCATCTTCCCCCAGGGCCTGGTTGACTTGGGCGGTGGAGTCTTTCACCTGGATGACCACTTCCCGGAGGCTTTCAATCAGGGAGTTAAAAATGTCGGCAACCGTGCCAATCTCCCCCGCCGTAATGTCCGCTCGCACCGTCAGATCTCCTTGGGATGCCGCTTCCACTTCACTCAGGAGGTTAATAAGCTGGGATTGAATGCTTTCTGTGCGTTGTTGCTGCTGCCGGGCTAAACCCTCCGCCTCTTGTCGGGCGACTTCTGTTTGTTTCAGGAAGTTCAAGCGTTCTACAACCAGGCCAATTTGAGTGGCAAGTTGCCCAAAAAAGTCTATTTCCGACTGCTGCCAGGCCCGCGGCCCAGAACATTCATGGGCAATCAACAGCGCAACCAGCTTTTGCTCAACGATGATCGGGGCTACCAAATTTGCCCGTACCTTGAGCGGACTCAGTTGTTTGAGATGGCAGGGGGTTAAGCCAGCATTCAAAATATCGGGGGTGGCCTGAATTCGACCCTGGCTGTAGGCCTCAATCCAATTTTGACGAAAACAGGGGTCATCAATCCTGGTTTCTAAGGCAGCGGGCCAGGCCAGATCTACGGATTCCGCCACCACTGTCCCGACATAATCAGCGTCAAATTCATAAACAATAACCCGGTCTGTCTTCATGGCTTGACGGATAGCTGTGACAGCGGTTTGTAAGACCTCCTGCTCTTCGGTATAGGTTGCAAGGCGCAGAGTAATATCTCGCAACTGTTTCGCCCGCTCGGCCTCTTCGCTCTGTTGCCGCCGGGCTGCCTCGGTGGTATCCAGTAATTCGGCAATCTGGGCTGCCATTTCGTTGATGTTCACCCCCAGGCCAGTGATCTCATCATCTCCAGCCACCGCCACCCGCGTCCTCAGATCTCCCTGCCCCATTTTCTCAACCGCAGCCGTTGTCTCTAAAATCCGTTTTGTACCCCGTTGAGCGAAGTAGGCCGCAATCACCCCCACCCCTACGGCCGTCACCCCAATCCCAATCAGAAAGATCCAAAAAAGCTGACGGGTTGAGGCAAAGGCAACTTCTTGGTCGGTGGCTAGGGCGACTTGCCAATTCCCGGCTTTAACGGGTGCAGTCGCTAAAACCTGAGGAGTGCGATTCGTCCGTAGGGTTTCCAAGGCAACGGTTGGCTGGCCGGTGGCCTGAATCTGAGCAAAGTTAGCAAAGGCCTTACTTGCCGGTTGGTTAATTAAATCAGCAAGGGAGGACACAAAGACTGTGCCTTGCCGATCCACCAGGAGATAGTTACGGCCATTGCCAGCATAGTTTGCCACAAAGAAGTCCAAGCGATCGAGGGGAATCCGCAACCGGAGCACACCCACGATTCGGTTACTGACTGAATCCCGTACCGGCGCCGCCACAAAAACACCGACTGGCCGATCTGGTAAAGATAGGGTCGGCTCAACCGTCACCAAGGCCTGGCCAGTTTCGATGGCCGACTTAAAGTATTGATGATTTTGGAGAATATTGTTGGGCAGAGGTCTTCCCTGGGACTGAGCAACAACTGTGCCCCGCCCGTCTGTTGCAATCAAAGCCGCGCTGTCATAGGCTTCATAGGCGGTTACATAGCGATCTAACGTAGCCACCAGTTGGGAACTATTTTGGCGTTGTTGGGCATTGATGAGGGCTGGATTTTGGGAGAGAAGCCGAGCATCACTAACCCGGTCTCTGAGGAAAATCTGAAACTTGTCAGCAAAGTTAATCGCTGAATTTTTTTCAGTTGTCAGTGTTTGGTTGCTAATGGTGCGACTCCCCAGGCCAAAGGCAATAATCCCCACCCCCAAAACGGGTAAGACTCCCAAAGCAATACTGAACAACGTAAATTTTGTCCGCAAACTCCGCCGGGGAGACTGGTTTTTGCCAAGCCCCCGAGAACGTGGGGGTGAGGGTGGTTGTCCCGGTGGTGATGGGGTGCTGCGAGGGTGGTGTCCATGGCCATTGACTGTTTCTAAGTCATTTTGATAGGCATTGAGGACGGAATTGGGTAACTGGGGGAGGTCGGTGGGTTGGGGAGTAGGCCGTTGCGAGGTGGTCATAGTAGTTCCTAGTCAGGGTTAAAAATAAGTTTGGGTAATGGGTTTAAATTGAGGCATCCGGTAGAGACTGGGTAATGGCAGAGGCGGCCAACACCAAGAGAATCTCCTGATGGTTCAGACAACAGCCGCATAGATAGGGAATCAAGCCTGCAGCCACCGTCCCTACCGGAGATTGAATCGCCTCAGCTTCCAAACGCACCAGGCCCCGAATTTGTGGCACAGCTAAACCTAACGGTTTCTCCCCCTGAGGGCGGATAATCGCGACCGTTAATTGGGGAACCTCTAAACTCAAGGCGGGCAAGCCCAAGAGCAACGGTAAGTCAATCACCCAAATCACCCGGTTACGATGGTTTAACAGGCCCAAGACAACATTCGGCATATTCGGCATCACGGTGAGCTTAAAACCCGGCACGACTAACACTTCTTGGGTATCATCAGTAGCTAAAACAGCCGTGGTATCTGGGGTCAGTTGCAGGCGTAAATAGGGGTCTCCCAGGCGGCGTTGGGAGCGTTTTTCCCCCAGCCCTGGTAATTGCTCTAATCCCCCGATCAGGTTCACAGGTGCGGTTGTATTTCCCCTAGTTTGCATGAGCTTTGCCCAATTTCTCCATTAGGTCACTGATTTCACAGCCTTAACAATGTCATCTCGATTAAAAGGTTTCGTCACATAGGCATCAGCCCCTTGTTTCATTGCCCACAGCCGATCCAATTCTTGATTTTTGGAGCTACAGACAATAATCGGGAGTTTCTCGGTACCAGGATTTTTCTTCAGACTCCGGCAGAGTTCAAAGCCACTCATCCCCGGCATCACTACATCCGTAATCACCACATCCGGCCGGAGTTGGGTCGCTTTATCGAGGGCTTCCTTGGCATCACTGGCATTGATCACGGAATAGCCACTTTCTTTGAGATAACTGTTAATTAACTCCATCTCTGAAGGCGTATCTTCCACCACTAAAACCGTACTCATTCCCGCAACCTCAAAAAAATAAATTAGAAACCAAAGCTGTTCATCAAACCATCAACTTAACATTCAACATCACAACCGCCCCAATCCTGGCTCAACTGAGATATTGAAAGACCATTTTTAAGAGTTCCGATTGGGTAAATGGTTTAGTCATGTAATCTGTTGCTCCGACTAATTTGGCTTTGGCCCGATCAATCAATCCCGTATTGCCCGTGACCATAATGATCGGTGTGGTTTTCAATTGGACATGGTTGCGGATCACCCTACAGAACTTGTAACCATCAATATTGGGCATCCCGACATCAAGCAAAATTAAATCCGGTTGAATCCGCATCACCTCCATCAGCGCTTTAACCGAATCATTCAACGTGGTCACGGTAAATGTTTGATCGGACAAAAAGCGACTTAATTCTTGGAGCATCGTTGGGCTGTCATCAATACAGACAATTTTGAATTGCTTATGGGGGGCATCTAAACTAACTAAGCTGCGATCACTCCCTTCACTAATATCCTCTGGAGGAATAACCGGATCTATGGCCTGCGACTGGTGATCAAGACGCGGTAATAAGTCAAAGGGGGCTTGGGGTTCCCGCAGGAAAATTGTCCCATCTTGAATAAATGGATAGAGACTTTTGACAAGTTTTAATTCATTTTGGTTAGTAAGCACCGCCAAATGCCGAACACTGTAACCCCGGAGTAAGCTACCCAGTCGTTGTTGTTGCTCTAGAGTTAAGCGTTGATGACCACGAGTTTGGGTGAATAAATAGGGTCGTTGAAAGGGAGAGGTGACTTTATCCTGAAAGGCCCGCCAGTGATTGAGGGTTGTTTGGGCCCGGGTGATTAGCTCACTGAGGGGTAAGCTGGCCAAGATCAGCAAGGATGGGGCATTAATCAGTTCATGGTTTCCCGTGGTAATCAGCAAAAAGGATTCTAAAACTTCTAGAGCTAGATTTTGTAACAATGTCCCGGCTTGAGATGGCTCTAAGAATCCCTCGGCATTTAACCAACAAATCGCTTCGTAGCTGGCCGTTGGTCCCCCTAAGGCTTCAAACTGGGTACGGGCCTGGGTACGGACTTCTCGATTCAAGGCGGGGATGGTATGACTGAGACGGCGTAAGTGACGTTCCAAGCGATCAAAAGGATCAATGCTATGGGTGGCAAAAAACAAATGCCCGGCCTGGAAATAAAATGACCATGTCACCCCCTGGCTTTGAACAGCTAAACAACCCGAACTCCCCGAATCTAATAATTGCTGGAGTAAACTCGTTGGCTGAACTGCCATTGATTTTTTAGGAATAGACTGTACCATCAGAACACCGCATATTGGCAAGTCAAAAGACTATAACTCAGTGGAAACAGCATCTTGTCTGAGGCAAAATTACCAGAGACGTAATGTTGTCATTATTCCCAAGCAAGGAGGGTGATCAATTCATATCCCCCAAATCCAACTTCATCAACATCAAACACACAAGAAAGGGAAAATTGATGCATAACCCAGACTTAACTAGGCCTGGTTTCCTAAGAGGCGGATTAATCAATACCTAGCCTCACTCATGGCCATCAGGTAAGTAATTATTAAGAAAATCTAAATAACCACTTCATGTATAGCGAGCTACGGGGGGCATTTTTCAGTATCTTAACTAATCTTGACATTGATTAAAATTTCGAGATGTGAATATACCACAGCCTTACATAGACAACTCTCCAGGCCAACAGTCACCCTATCTATGTATGGAAACCGGATCAATAACCCAAATTTAAAATGGCATCTTCTTGATGAGTTGTAATCACGCTATCGGAGGTTGGATAAGCCGCGCAGATCAACGCAAAACCAGCTTTTAACTCCTGGGCTTTCAGAAAGGTGTGATCAGACTGATCCAACGTTCCGCTGACAATTCGAGCCGCACAAGTGACACAGGCCCCAGCCCGACATGAATAGGGCAAGTCAACCCCCTGTATTTCAGCCGCATCCAAGATGTATTCATCGGCTGGCACTTTAATTGTTTTCCGCAAGCCCCGTGCTTCATTCACTAGGGTGACGCTATAAACCCGACTGTGATCTCGTTTCATGAAACTTCTCCAAACTGTTAGATAGCCGTAACGAAAATGGTGCTGAATGTCCCATCTGAAGCATCAAGCATCCCCAAGGCAGGTATCACAAATTAATTCCCACTCTGCATTAATACTTATGACCCTAATTAAAAACACTAATGATGATGTCAGCGATACCTAAATTATGACTTGACTGTCTAACCCCTCCTTAAGCAAAGAGCAGTTCATCATTCCTGCGGCAAATTAGGATAAAAATTTACGAGTGCTGAAAGATATCAACCCCTCAGAGCCAGATGATTCCCCAAAGCAGACAAAATACTTAACTAATTCACCCTAAAAGTATCATGATTTCCTGGGAACGGGATCAGAATTATTTGTAAAACTTAATAATCATTCTAATAAACATCGCTTATGTTAGTGTTCAACTGTGATGTGAACTCTATTGATCCCTGGCAATCTTGAACATCCTATGAGTCCAAATTCTTTTAGAGTTGCTGCCTCAGCGGATGGAGGAATAATTCCATAATTCCTTTGTTTGCGTCCCAAGCCCAACGTTCTAATTCCCCTAATCCCCTTGGGGTAATTCTTGCCAGAGAGTGGTTGTCTGCCGCAGACTGCAAAATTCTCCCTGTCCCAAAATCAAATGATCCAAAATTGGAATGCCTAATAATTGCCCACCTGCGAGTAACTGGCGAGTCAAACTGAGATCCGCCTGACTGGGATCAAGGTTGCCTGAGGGATGATTATGGGCAATCACCATCCGATTTGCGCCTCGCCGGATGACTTCCCGAAAAATCTCCTTGGGATGGGCGATGGTTTCAGTAGCACTGCCAACACTGATAATGTGATGCCCTAAGAGCCGATGCCGCACATCCAGCAACAACACCCCAAATCGTTCCGTTGTCTCCCACATCATCTCCTGGGATAAAACGGCAGCCGCTTGACTCGGTTCGCTAATAATGGCTTGTTCCCCAGGCCGGGCCTGGAATACCCGCTTCCCCAACTCTAGAGCCGCCAAAATTGTAGTTGCCTTGGCTGGCCCAACCCCTGGAATCTGCATTAATTCCTCTGGTGTAATATCCCGCAGGGTCAGGAGCGGATCCGGCTGGTTCTGGCTGAGTTTTTGAAGCATATATTGCCCCAATCCCACCGCCGATAGTTTACCCGGTCCCTGCCCTGTGCCCAAAAGAATAGCAATTAACTCAGCCGCCGTTAAAGACCGAGAGCCTTGGGTCATCAACTTTTCCCGCGGCCGATCACTGGAGGGTAAATCAGCAATGCGCAAATGGTAGGTCATCCTTGCCCGCACCGTGAGACAGATTTTCTCCAAAATATCCTGAAAATCTGCGGGTGAGTTCCGCTGGGCAGTCGGGATGAAGCACCTTGATAGTTACTATGGTAATCATAAAAAAAATTTTTAAGACTTAATCCAAAGTTAATTGGCTGATTACCTTAACTAAGCCCAAGAAATGGTAGGTTCATATTGATGTAGTGGGTAGAGTTTGGGCAAGGCTCCTACGCCACCATCAATCTCTGGAGTAATGCAGCTATTGATCGCTTTTTGATGAGTGCCAGTTCAAATAATCTCTGTTAATTGTCTCAATAACTGATTCAAATTTTAGCAAATTATTGCATAAAGCTCTCATTAAGCTATGCTGTAAAAAGTTCATTGCGTCCCTGAGGATTATTCTTTGCCCAGTTTTAGACTAAGTGGTGTTATTGCATAAAACTCTCCATCTGAGAGTTGAGTGTATTGAGGAGTGTTCAAGGAGAAATCTATGTCCCGTATTTTGTGGAAGCTACTAGCCACGACTCCAGTCCTAGCCTTGGGTGTGGGAAGTGGTGTTTATGCAACCGAAGCTAACTCAAGCCTTTTACAACTAACCCCTGGGGAATTAAATTCTGCCCCCACCAGCCTAACCACATTGCCAGCGCAGCCTGTAGTTAATCTGGCCCAGAACCTGCCCACAATGCGTTCTGCCCCTTCTGTTTCATCACTAGAAGCCGATCCATTGGCTGGTACTCTTGCCCCCGCCCCCACATCAACTCAAACCCAAACCCAATCGGCTGTTGGCACACGCTCACGACAGTCAATCCCCCAAGTCACCTCTGTGAGCCAGTTGTCTGATGTCCGCCCTACGGATTGGGCCTATCAAGCTTTAGCCTCCTTAGTTGAGAAATATGGCTGTATTGCGGGTTATCCAGATGGTACATTCCGCGGTAATCGTGCTCTAACCCGTTATGAAATGGCTGCGGCTCTCAATGCCTGCTTGGATGTGGTCAGTGATCGGTTTGCAACTAAAGAAGACTTGGCAGCCCTGCAACGCCTGGCCCAAGAATTTGCCAACGAACTAGCCTTGGTCAAGGGTCGGGTTGATAATCTGGAAGGCCGGACTTCCAACCTAGAAGCCACTCAGTTTGCAACCTTGACAAAGTTAAATGCCACTGTCATCTTCAACACCTCTGATATCTTGAGTGGACAAGTGGCTAACCCACCTGGAACCGGACCAGGTGGCAGTAGTTTGGCAGGACGTAACATTGTTGACAACACAGTTGTTAGCAATCGTGTTCGTTTAAACTTTGATACTAGTTTTACTGGTTCTGATTTACTGCGCATTCGTATTCAGTCTGGCAATGTCGTGAACTACTCAGCCTTGAGCCCATCTGGCTCTAGTGGTGGCATTCTTAATGCCTCTGGTTTGGCGGGAACAAATGCTGCTCGGTTGGCTTATGACGGAACAACTAATGGATTTGAGCTACACAAGTTGTTCTATCGCTTCTCACCGGTGAAGAACCTAACAGTAATCGCTGATGCCAATGCCGGGGCCTACGAAGATAATATGTTTACCTTCAACCCCTTTTTCCAATCAAGTGATACGGGTGCTTTATCTCGGTTTGGGCGGTTCAACCCGATTTATCGTATTTACGGTTCTAACCCTGCTGGAGCTACAATCAACTACAAATTCGCTGAAAACAAGGAAGCTGGCACAAGTGCTGACTTCACCTTGGCCTACTTGGGTGGTGGTACGAATACAGCAAGCTTTAACCGTAGTCCCGCCAACCCTAACCCCCCTGGAGGTCTCTTTGGTGATTCCTTTAGTGCGTTAGCTCAGATTTCTGTTCGCCCAATTAAAGATCTCGCCTTAGGTGTTACCTACGTTCGAGCCTTTGGGGTTGATCCTAGTGGCGGCACAGGAACATCTGGCTATACTGGGGCAGCTAACAATCCAACTGGTTCCGCTACTGCTACGGGTGGAGTTGGTAATGTTACCTCGGATAACGTTGGTTTCCAATTCACCTATAAGGTTATTCCTCAGTTCACCCTTTCTGGTTGGGCTGGCTATTCCAGCGTGAATCAGTCCCAAGGTTCCAACGTTGGTCGGAATGCTTCCTTAGTGAACTGGGCAATTACAGCTGCTGCACCTGATTTGTGGCAGAAGGGTGACGTGGCTGGTTTGATCTTTGGGCAACCCCCCCAAACCATCAGCACTAATTACACGGTTAACAATGGTGTGACTGCCTTTAATATGTACCACTTGGAAGGCTTCTATCGGTTCCAAATGAGCCGGAACATCTCCGTTGCCCCTGGGATCATTACCATCTTTAATCCCAACAACAATACGGCTAATGCTCCTATTGTTCTTGGGGTAATCCGCACAACCTTCCAGTTCTAATCTGGGATTGTTTGTTAAGACCTAGCTAAAACTTAAAACTTGAGGGGCCTGCGGGCCTCTTTTTTTATGTCAACTTCCATCTATTAAGGATCATTGGGGAGAAACCCCCAGGCCAGAGCGGGAATATCCCCTACTAGTGATCCCCGTCCGAGCCTGATGATAGAGATCAAGGGTTTAGAGGTTATGGGTTATGGACTACATTTATCATCTCAGCAATGCGAGTCTGACCCTGAGAATTGTTCAATATCTGCATGAATATGCCAATTTACCGATGCAGTTCATGACTGTGATTCATCAGGTAGATGGCTGGGTTGTCCGGGTAACGATGGCAATTCCCTTAACTGCCCAACAAGAAGGGGATTTTCGGGCTTACTTGAATGAGTTGGGATTTCCTTACACGCCAAGTATTTCCTTAAAAATGGCCTTGTGGGCTCTGGAAACGGGGCAGTCCATGGTTGAGGTGATGCGGCGCTATCAGGTGGCGATTGTTTCCCACGGGCGGCCGGATCGAGCCGATATTGAAGAGTTTCGGAAGCAGTTTATCCAAGGCCTGGGCTATTGTCCGGAAACTTTGGCCTAAGAGTTGGTTATCGTAGAGAGTGGAGGCAGGAATTCACATTAAAGTATATGTATCCAAGCGTTAATGCTCAAAAGCCAGAGTACTTGATGCAAGCTTTGGGGAGAAACACTCATGGGCCTGTCCATATTTACTTGACCAAAGAAATGAGATACAAGTCCCGCACTTTAGGACGGCTTTGAATAAATCTATTGTCATTTATTCAAAGTGCTAAAATAGTAAGATGTTGAATCTTACTTACGAATACAAACTCGATCCAAGTGAAGCTCAAATTGCTGTTTTTGAGCAGTGGCTTTAAATATGCCGTAAGGTGTATAACTTTGCATTGGCAGAACGGAAGGATTGGGTCAATAGTCGTAAGTGCAACATCAACAGTTGTAGTCTCAAAAAAGAGTACATTCTTCCTCCTGATGCCCCTCGTCCGACCTTTGCAACTCAATGCAAATCTTTGGCAGCGGTAAAGAAGGAACTACCCGAATTGAAACTTCCCCACACTCACGTTTTGCAGCAAGTTCTCCGCACACTTGAAGCGGCTTTCGTGGCAATGTGGGAACGTGGGCATGGGTTTCCCAGGTTCAAGAAACAAATGCGCTCTTTTGTATTTCCGTAACTCAATACCAGACCAATTCAAGGTGAGTATTTGGGCTTACCCAAGATTGGATTGGTGAAGTTTCGGATGTCCCGACCAATTCCAGACGGGTTTGTATTGAAGCAAATCCGAGTAGTAAAACGGGCATCGGGATACTACAGCATTTTTCATGACTAGTTGGCACAGTAGCAACAGTGGGTAAAATAATTTT
>NZ_JAVMIP010000020.1 GCF_031729055.1 Pseudocalidococcus azoricus BACA0444
GCTTAAGCCAGTCGTCGAGGATGTCGAACCACCCCCGCTCTGCTGGTGCGCGCCCCATTGCAATGGTCATAGATAAAACTTCTCCACAGGAATAGAGAGATGATGAGTTCAATATTCGCCGCCCATACTCTTGTCAAAAATAAGTAAAGAGTTTGGCTAGTTTACGAATCTTCATAACTCCTCTAATCTAGCAAAGTTTTTTGAGAGGTTCAATTTCTCGGCCATGACGTTGCGGTTCGCGGGCCGGTTGTTAGATTATCTAGATGTCTATTATTGACTCAGGGGGCCGGGGGTGCTTGAGGATTTGAATTTGATCCAGCCGTGGGCCGTCACAGGAAATCACCGTCAGTTCCAGGTTTTCATAAACCAGTGTCTCGCCAATTTCAGGAACTTTTTGAAAGTGAAAGAACAAAAATCCCCCCAGTGTATGGTATTCGTCAACAATGGGGAAGGCTAACTCCAGTCGCTCATTGACCTCCTCAATGTCAGTTTGAGCCTGCACCATAAAGGTCTGATTGTCTAGGGCGCGGATGGCGGGAGTTGGGTCTGCTTCACCTTCGTCCGTCCCAATAATTTCGTTAATCATGTCTTTCAATGTCACCAGGCCGGCTGTCCCCCGTGATTCTGCTTCCCGAATCATCACCATACTGAGGCGATAGCGTTGCATCAAAGGCAGTAAATCCCCTAACTGAGTTCCTTCTGGGACAAACCAAACGGGCCTGATCCAAGGCAAAATGCTATCTGCTGGAGTCAGTTCACCTGTGGCTAAGGCAGCGGCTAAATCCTTAAAAGCCAGAATCCCCCGCACAGAATCCAAAGACTCACGCATGACGGGAAAGTAAGAGTGCCCGGTTTCTGCCACCACTGAGAGGACATCGCCCAAGGTGGCCACATCTGGTAAGGCTTCAATTTGAGTTCGGGGAATCATCACTTCTTCCACAAGAACATCCCCAAAAGCGAAGACATTGGTCAATAATTCCCGTTCATCCTCCTCCAGGCCACTGGACTCTTCGGAGCGAATCATAATTTCCAACTCTTCGGGGGTGACTTGGTAAGAAAGTAAAGAATTGGCATCGCCCAGACCAAAGAGATCCAATAAACCCTGGGTCGAAGCGGTTAACAACCAGATAATTGGCTTCACCAAACGGGCAATCCACAAACTAGCTGGCCCGAGGGAGCGAGATAATTCCTCGGGAAAACGGAGGGCTAGGCCCTTGGGGACTAACTCACCTAGGACAATTTGTAGGTATGCCGTCAAGAAAAATGCCAGTGGAATTGTTAAGGCATGGCTCCAGTTGGGGTTAGGTAAAAAGGGAACAGCGGCAAACAGATGGCTAACCAAAGGGGCGACAATGACTTCCCCCACCCAACCAAGGCTTAAGCAGGCCAAGGTAATGCCCAGTTGAGTTGTAGATAACAGCCGATCCAAACGCTGTTGGAGAATTTGAACTTGACGTGCGCCCCGTTGTCCTTCCGCAACTAATTGTTCAACCCGCGTCCGGCGGACATTGATAATTGAAAACTCTGCTGCTACAAAGAAAGCATTGATCACCAGTAAGAATATGACAAAAAGTAATCGCCACCCCAGGCCGGGTTCAGCAGTTCCGGGCAACGCCATTACAGAGGGCCAAAACGTCACCATCCCAGTCAGCAACAGCAGCATTAGGGTTCAACAGGAATATCTTTAATGGAAAGCTTAATATCTTGGTTGGGAAAGTCTGTCAGGGAAAGATTCAAGGTCTTCACTTCAGCCAAACTGGTTAAGGGAATGTGAATCGTCCCAGAGTATGATTCGCCCTTCGCTGGAACCTCTGTGGGTAGGCCTTTGGTAATGGCAATCAATGGCGTCCCTTGATCACTCATAATATCCAGATAGGTGTAGATAAATTGCACGTTAACGGGACTTTGATTACTCAGGGTGACCCCTAAGACCAGATCACCATTCACCTGAGAAACCGAATTGACTGCTAGTTTGACCCCCTCAACCGTCACCACCTTGGGAAAACCGGCCGCCCCTGGAGCTTCAGCATTTCCAGGAGACTGTGTGGGTGTAGGCGTAACGCTTGCTGTGGGCTGGGCAGGCCTGGGCCTGTTAGTCGTAATCCCCTCGGCCTGGGTAATAATGTCGGATTCTTTCAGGAAGGTTTGCCTTGGACTTGATGTTTCCGCCTCACTACTCACATCCCCCAAGATGGGGTTAACCACAGGCTGAGTTACACCCCGCAGGGACTCCCGACCAAAGAAATAGCCCCCGAGGGTACTTAAACTCCCAGCAATTAACATAATTGCCAAAAGAACGAGACTAAGCTGGAGCCGCGTACTCTTTTCCGGGTTCATGGTTAAGTTGGGGTAACGGGATGACAAAACAGCACTCAAATTGGGACTAAAATAGCTTAATACGGCACCATAATACCAATGATCGCCAGAGTTTCCAGGGTTGGCCGAGCGGATGAGGCAGCGAACTCATAATTCGCCCTAGGCAGGTTCAACTCCTGCACCCTGGACTTTCCACTTACTAAGCATTGGCAGTCATCAGACCCACCATCGGGACTAGATTAATTTGATCAACCGCAGCCCATAGAACAAGGTAATGGCAATGCCAGCAGCTCCACCAATCCAGAGACCATAAGCAACAACTTCCATGACCGAGTACTCCTGATTAAAAATTAAAAAGTAAACACATACTTGCTTAGTGATTAAAAACTTATCATCTTCCGGTTCTTTCGGGATCGGAACAAGGCTTAATCCCTCAGGCAAAATCCTCGGCCCCGGCCTGGCGGTGACGGCTTGGCCCCATCACAACCTGTTCTAACCTGACTCTATCGAGACCTAAACGGGTAGCACTGTTATCCGCTTCATCACCTTCTCCCTGCACAGAGATCAAGGCTGGCGATACTCGGACATTCCTCAGGCCATGGGGCAGCTTCTTGGATAGTCCTTACCGTCCGGGGGACTCAACGATTGGGGTTGTGGTTTTGGTTGGTAACATGACGATGATCTAGTGATCTAGATTGTGTTCCATAACTTAACGCCAATGATTTGTGACAGCTAATACTGGTAAGAAAATGTATTCCCAGAAAAATAGTCTCCAAATAAATTGATAAAAACGAGTGATGCTGGTAATGTCGTTTAATTCAACCCGGCGGGCCTGGAGCCAGAGGATGACCAACAGGAGTAGATGGCCACCAACAAACAGGGGCAAATTAACGCCTAAGTTAACAACCAAACTGGTCAGAATCAATCCTCCATAGGCCAGGGCAAGGACAGCTAAGGTAATCTGGAAAACGGCTTTTGGGCCAAACCTAACGGTCAAGGTGGCAATTTGAAACTGGCGATCTCCCTCTAAATCAGGAATATCCTTACATAGGGCAATGGCCACCGTGAACACGACCACAAATCCAGTTAATGCCCAAACTAGATTGGTTATGGCTAGGGGTTGATTGAGCCGGGCTTGAAAATGCCAAAATAGGCCGAGATTGACGATAATCCCCCGGACTCCCAAAATACAAAGGGCCGCCCAGAAGGGATAGCGTTTGAGACGAATAGGCGGTAAAGAATAGGCCGTGCCAATCAATAAACTCAGGCTAATTACGCCCAATAAAATCATCCCCTGCTCAATACCCAGTCCCAAACTAACCAATCCCATACTGATAACAATGATCCAGGCCTGGGGAACTGTAAACTCTCCTGCGGCTAGGGGTAAATGGGGCTTATTGATTTGGTCAATGGGAATATCTAAAATCTGATTTAGACCGACAATATAAACATTTCCCGCTAAACAAGCCACCCAGGCCCCAATCGCCATCGGCAGAAAATCCCAGGCCTGGCCTGAATCCATCACCGCCAAGGTGTAAATACTCCAGACACTTAAAGTCGTGCCAATGATTGTATGGGGACGGGAAAACTGCCAGAAGGAACGGAGCCAATTCGGAACTTTGCGGGAAGGAAAGGTCATAGGGTAAAGAAGCGGGGAGGGAGAAATGAGGGGAAAACAAAGGCGACTGGATTAATGATTGGGGATTAGGGTTATGGCTGCCTCAAAACGGGTTTGCCAGGCCTGGGACTGAGCGCGCAGATGGGGAGGGAGGTACTGCAAATATTGGGGATAAACGGGTAAACGGGGGTGTAAATCCCAGCCAGCCTTGGCCAAACGGGTTTTGAGGTCAATCAAATCTGCATGGGGATAGGCCGGATTGACATGATCATAGGGGACAAGCCCACCTAAATCCCGCGCCCCGGCCTCCAAACAGGCCAAGAGGAGGTCAAAACTGGGGATTAAATTAGGGGGAATTTGCAGCGTAATGTCGGGGGGAAGAATCCGGCGGGCCTGGTGAATCAGGGACGGTAACTGATCCAGTTCATAGCCAAGGTTGGGTAAATGTTGGGCGAGGCCGGGGCTATAGGGTTGCAAAATCACCTCCTGAATATGGCCCCAACGCTGATGCAGTTCGGCAATAACCTTTAGGGTGTCAATGCGGTCTTTGGCGGTTTCTCCAATCCCTAATAACAACCCCGTCGTGGAGGGAATCTGGAGTCGGCCGGCCTGGTGGAGATGTTCAATCCGTAAAGTTGGGGCTTTGGTTGGGGCCTGGTGGTGGACAGTCCTTAGGAGTTGAGGGGTCACCTGCTCTAACATCAAGCCTTGGGAGACATTTACCGTTTTTAAGTAGGCCATTTCGGTCGCGGTTAAGACTCCGGCATTGGTGTGGGGTAAAAAACCCAAGTTCAAGGCTAATTCTCCCAGTTGATAAATACGCTCTAGCCAGGCCCCGCGCTGCGGACTTTGAGGGGCGACTTCTCCAGCGAGGATCAAAATTTCGCAAATTCCTTGGCCCGCAATGCCCTGCAAGATTTCTTTTGCTTCAGCCACCCTTAACCAGGCCCCGGAGCCAATATCCTCCCGAAAGTTGCAATAAGTACAGCGATTAAAACATTCATAGGTGGGAACCAGTGTAAAAGCAGGACTATAGGTAATGACGGGCATAAATGGCGGCAACAGTGGGGAAGGATAGCTGAATTGACTGGCAGTATAGTTGGATGATAGTGAGTTTACGGATAAATGGGTTTCTCTTGGCCTTTGGGTATGGTGCGGAGTCTAACGAGGGTTGATGGTGTTGGATGAGGGATTGCGGTCAGTCGGGCCTGGGGGCGATGCCATTGACCTGGATAATATTAAGACCCAGTTGGATTTGGTCTTGTTGGCCCTAGAGGCATTGACTGGCCTGGGTTCAGAAGCCATTCTCCAAGCTGCCTCAGAATTAAAACTGGTGGATTTTGTCTCAGATCGGGTGGGCCTGTGGCGACTCCGGCAATCCAATCCCTTAAGGCGGGGCAGTGGCGGCCGCAAAAAACTGGATATTGAAGAAGCCCGCTCCCTCGTTTTAATCAGTACACATCTGGCCCGGAATCATCAAACCCAAATTCGCCAGGCCATCGAACATTGGGAAACCCTCGAAAAAGATGCCCGCTCACCCCAACAGGATCCCCTGCTCGGTGATTACCTCGATGCCTTTACGGGACTCTATCAAGAGCGGATGAGCCACCAAGGGGTTGTTGGGGAGGATTTATCAGAATTAGCCTTAAGTTTACTGATTGATTTGCTGTTCTACAGTAGTCCCCAAGGCTCCCGGCGAATGTGGTTAGCCCTTCTAGATCGGACTCAAGCGCAAATTTGAGATCAACACTACAGCGGCTTGACGGAAACGGGGCGTAAACTCAGCAAAGCAAATCCCAAAGCCAAGATCATCAACAATCCCGCTTGCCAGGCCGGTGCCAATTGACTGCCACTAAACACCCACCCCGCCCAGGCCGGCCCCAAAATTCCTGCTACACTAGCCAACCCCTGACTACTGCCCATCACCTTGCCTTGATCTTGGGCCGAAACCCGATTGGAAATTAACCCTCGCAATGAAGGCGACATAATCCCCACCCCAAAGGCTAAGAGGATCACACTGCCAAACACACCAATACTCACCCCCGGTTCCAGGCGCGGAATCCAGGGCAAAATCATTAACGCCCCGGCCAAACAGATAAACCCCACAATCGTTAAGCGGACTTCGCCAAGCCAGGGAATCAACCGCCTGATTAACCCGGCCTGGACAATCGTACTCACAATCCCCACCACCATAAACACCAACCCGGCCTGGGCCACCCCCCAACCAAAGACATTCTTCAAAATCAGGACAAACACGCTGGTAAACCCACCAAAAGCAAAGTTAAAAATAAACAGGGACACCATCAACCCAGAAATTTGCGGCACAACCAAGAAGGTTCCCATTTGACGAAACGGGTTCAAGTCCTGAAGTCGCATTGGAGATCGCTGATCTTTGGGTAACGACTCCGGCAAGGTGAAATAAGCTACAACGACATTAACCAGAGCAATCGCTCCAGCTAAAAAAATCGGCAAGCGGGGGTTAATGATCGCCAAGGAGCCACCAATCGCAGGCCCAACAATAAAGCCAATCCCAAAAGCGGCCCCGGTTAAACCAAAATTCTTGGCCCGATTTTCCGGTTTGGAGCTATCGGCAATATAGGCCTGGGCTGTGGAAACCACTCCCCCGGTGACACCATCAATAATTCGGGAAAGAAAAAATATCCAGGCCTGGTTGGCTAAGGCAAAGACAAAATAGGATACGGCCGTCCCAAACACACAAAAGAGCAATATAGGTCGCCGCCCCCACTGATCCGACAAGGCCCCCAAAATCGGAGCTGCCAAAAACTGTGCCGCCGCAAACACCGAGAACAGCAGCGTAATTCCCAAGGCATCCAGGCCAAAGGGTTCAACCAAAAACGGCAAAATTGGAAAAATTAAACTCTCCCCAATCCGATCAATCACAATCGTGACCAAAATCAGAATCAACGGGGAAATCAGGGGACGTTGGGGCATGGGCAAACTCGCGGTACTCCCCACATTGTTGAGTATTTTGGCCCAGGCCTGGATCAATTTTCAGCCCGACCAAGACAGAAATAAACCCCCGCCCGCCACAAGGGTAGATTTGCCTTTGTTTTAAGGAAAATTTACATTGGGACTATGCAAGCTTCTACGAACGAGCAAAGCTCTCCACCTCCTCTGTCCACCTCCGCCCCCCGGCGTGATAGTGATTGGCGACTCTTTTTACGACTGCTCC
Source organism: Pseudocalidococcus azoricus BACA0444 (assembly GCF_031729055.1). NCBI lineage: Bacteria > Bacillati > Cyanobacteriota > Cyanophyceae > Acaryochloridales > Thermosynechococcaceae > Pseudocalidococcus > Pseudocalidococcus azoricus. Next base: position 7,128 of record NZ_JAVMIP010000020.1, read on the forward strand.
CCTATGCCCAACCCTATTCTCGGCCCCTAATAATCGCCGGGATCATGCTCATTCCCCTGGCCCTATCTGCGGCCCTCCAACCGATTATCATTGGCCAGGCCATTTCATTTCTCAAGCAAGAACCGAGCACCTATGATTTTCTCGAAGGCCTGGAACTCACTCAAGGGATTGATTTATTAACCCTGCTGCTGTTTTTAACAGTGGTTGTCCGGTTTGGGCTACAAGGGATTCAGGGCTATTGGGTCACCAAAATTGGCCAGCAAATTACGGCTGATATTCGCCAAGACCTCTTTCGCCATGTCACCTCCCTCTCGGCCGGATTTTTTGATCGCACCCCCGTCGGCAAGTTAATTACCCGGTTAACCAGTGATGTGGAAGCCTTGGGAGATGTGTTTGCGACCGGAGCCGTTGGGGTCGTTAGCGATCTCTTTTCAATTCTGGTGGTGGCAATCACGATGATTTGGACGAATCCGTTGCTGGGGACGATGTTGCTGGGAATGGTGATTCCAATTACGGGGTTGATTATTTACTTTCAAAACCAATACCGCCAGGCCAACTATAAAGCTCGGGAAGAACTCTCCGCCCTCAACGCCAACCTCCAGGAAAACATTGTTGGGATTGGGGTCGTCCAAATTTTTCGGCGGGAATCATTTAACAGTCAGCTTTTTCAAACCGTTAACAAACGCTATGTCAAAGCCGTGGATCACACCATTTTTTATGATTCGGCCGTATCCGCAACCCTAGAATGGATCACCTTTGCGGCAGTGGCGGGGGTTTTGCTGCTGGGGGGAAAACTAGTCGAGCAACAACAGATTGACTTTGGCGTATTGGCCACCTTTATCCTCTTTTCCCAACGGGTTTTTGATCCGCTCCGCCAATTGGCGGAAAAATTTACAACCATCCAAGCTGGGTTTACGGCCGTGGAACGGATTACCGATTTGATGAACCAACCCATTGCCATCCGCGACCCGGAAAAGCCCACCCTTTTGCCCAGGCCAGACACTAGCACTGCCATCGGTGAAGTTAAGTTTTCAGATGTTTGGTTAGCGTATAAAGATGATGAATATGTCCTCCAGGGCCTGGACTTTAGGATCAAACCCGGGGAAAAAGTCGCGATTGTCGGGCCAACGGGGGCGGGTAAAAGTTCCCTGATCCGGCTGCTCTGTCGTCTTTATGAAGCCAGTCGGGGACAAGTTTTAGTGGATGGGGTGGATGTCCGCAACCTGTCCCAAACGGAACTGCGCCGCCATATTGGGGTAATTCTCCAGGATGGTTTTCTCTTTTCTGGGGATGTCAAAAGCAATATTTCACTCGGGGAAGACTACTCACTGGCGGAAATCCAGGCCGCGGCCCGACAGATGAACGTGGCCAACTTTATTGAACAACTCCCCCAAGGCTACAACACAGAATTGCGGGAACGGGGCACGAACTTATCGGCCGGACAAAAACAACTCTTAGCCTTTGCCAGGGTCGCAATTCGTAATCCCCGTATCTTGGTTTTGGATGAGGCCACCGCCAGTTTAGATGTCGGGACAGAAGCGATGATTCAAACGGCTTTGGAAAAACTCTTGGTCAACCGCACGGCGATTATCATTGCCCACCGCCTCTCAACGATTCGGTATGTGGATCGGATTCTGGTGCTGAAACGGGGGAGATTGGTGGAAATTGGTTCCCATGAGGAGCTACTGGCCGCTGGAGGGGTCTATGCCAGCCTTTACCAGTTACAGCAGTTGGGGGTTGCTTAGGGAGCAGTTTTTATCTAAATCCCAGAACCGTTGAGAAATTCTTCAATGGCCCGGTCGCGCAAACTACAGCTTGTCTCTAAAAGCTCTCGTTCTAAAGCCCCCGCTACGACAGGAATCTGATCCATGTTTAATTCAGGCCTGGGTTGGTCAGCTTGCAGGGTTTTGACTTGGGTTTCCAGGGCTTCAATCCGGTCGAGGAGATAACGAATGGCTTTGGCCTCAGAGTCGGGGAGTTGGCCATGTTCTAGGGGAGCAACCTTGGCCCCAGCCCGATAGACAATCCGCCCCGGAATCCCGACGACTGTGCAATCCGAAGGGACATCCCGCAGCACCACCGAACCCGCTCCGATCCGCACATTACTGCCAATCAACAAATTCCCTAAGACCTTGGCCCCAGCCCCGACGACAACGTTTTCCCCGAGGGTCGGATGGCGTTTGCCGGTTTCTTTACCTGTTCCGCCGAGAGTGACACCTTGGTAAATCAAACAATAGTCGCCAATAATTGCTGTTTCGCCAATCACAACCCCCATGCCGTGATCAATAAAGACCCCCTGGCCAATGGTTGCCCCTGGATGGATTTCAATGCCTGTGAACCAGCGAGACACTTGGGATAGGAAGCGGGGAATGACTGGCAGGCCCAATGTCCATAACCAATGGGAAATACGGTGCGTCCACAATGCTTGCAGGCCTGGGTAACAAAGTAAAACCTCTAACCAATTTCGGGCTGCAGGGTCGCGCTCAAAGATAATCCGAAAATCGGCCTGGAGTGATTTGAACACCCGGAAAGTCCCTCATAAATGATGGTTGGTGACTCACATTTAAGCTGAATCCGTAACCCATTATACCTAAACCCTTTTGCCGCTGTCCTGAATTGACGGAGAAGGATGTTAACGGAAAACGGTAATCGGCCTGTGGCTTAAACCCAACTTAAATCGCGGCGAAATCTCTAAAACTAGGCCACTTGTTCTTGGCGATTTAATTCCAACTCTGGGCCATTAAATTGTTGATGTAGTTGATTTAGCCGCTCTTGAATAATCCGATTAATTTCTTGATGACGGGCTAGATCGGCAGGAGATAGATCATCATTGACGAGTCCGGGGGCGGCTTGGAATTTGGCCAGTTGTCGTTCAAAATAACTGCCAGGATAGCGAATGTATTCTACTGTTTTGCGCTCTAGGTGGGCTTGATGACAAAAGGGCTGCATCCAGGTGGTATAGGCGATATCTTCGGTGCCGTACTTAAATTCCCGAAAAACTGCATCCTCTGGAAATCCGCCAATAAATTCATGCACCTCTCGCCGGACACAAAGATTGAGCGGAATACTATTTTCCAAGGCCTTTTGCCAGTGGGGATGGAGCGGATCGCGGGTATAAACACCTGTGCGAACGGCCCCAAAATAGTCTCCCTGGGAATTGCTCTGGGCTATGGGTTGGTTTAAGACTGAGAAGGCAATAAAGATATGTTCTGGTAAAAATCGGTCATCGCCATCGCAAAAGAACAGGGACTGGGCCTGGGAAAATTTAACCCCAAAATTGCGAGCTGCGGCCGTACCTAAATTCATCGGAAGCTTGATTAGTTGGTAATTGGGCTTATCTTTAGCAAATTGCTCCACAATCTCCATGGTGTTGTCCGTAGAGCCGTCATCCACAATCACGACTTCGGTTTGAATTGCGCTGGCCTGGGGGTATTTGTGATCGAAATAGGTAAGACTGGCTTCAATACTCCCTAAGGTGGCCTGAAGAACATCTCCTCCCCGCTGGGCCATGACGTTATATAGGGGGACAATCACTGCTAGAGAATTGAGTTCCGGCCTGGCCTGGGGCATAAGAGCAGAATGGTGGATGGATGTCTTCAAGTTTAAGGGCAGAGTCAACAAAGTTTATGCAAACACCAGGCCAGGAATTGACAAGTGTACGGGAGTTAGTTAACGTAATAAATGCTGAGTTTTTGCCCCCATCGTCTAGAGGCCTAGGACACCTCCCTTTCACGGAGGCGACGGGGATTCGAATTCCCCTGGGGGTATTACCCAATGGCAAAATTAGGCAACGAAGTTAAGCCTAAAGCACGCTCTCTGATTAAGTTCTGAGAGTTGTAACGGATTATTAAATGCACCTAGATGTACCTGGATATACTTGGATGTACCTAAAAAACTAGGCAAACTTTAGGCATGAGTCTAAGTCGCATAAACCAGGCCAATGGCCGCCTGAAGTCATCCAAGGTGGGGGTGCAAATTCAAGCACAGGGTGATCGGTTATATCTGCGGGCCACGTTGCCGAGTAAGTCAGGAGATAAGCCAGCGCACCAGCAACGAATCGCTTTAGGCGTTATGGCAAACCCGGCCGGGGTCAGTTTTGCTGAGAAAGAAGCCCGCAAGGTTGGCCTGATGTTGGCAGAAAATACCTTTACCTGGGATAAATATCAGAAGCAATCACGGCCCGATCAGGTGAGCGACTGGATAGAACGATTTGAAGCTCACTATTTCAAAACCAGGGAGAGAAACGATAAAACCTTGACTACCTGGAAGGGGGACTATCTGAAAATTCTGAAGTTGCTGCCCCAAGAGCAGCCCTTGACCGTTGAAGCATTGCGGGCCGTGATTGACTCTACCCCACTGAACAGCAAAACCCGGAAGCGGGCCTGCATGGTGGCTAGTGCGTTGGCCAAGTTTGCTGAGTTGCCCCTGGACGTTCAAGGCCTGGGGGGGAACTACTCCCCTAAAAGAACATCCCCTAGAGAGATTCCAGAGGATGCCTTGATTGCTGAGTGTTGGGAGAAGTTGAGTAACCCGGCCTGGCGGTGGGTTTATGGGATGCTGGCCACTTACGGGCTGAGGCCCCATGAAGTTTTTCGATTGAACCTGGACGCTATCCGTAGCGGTTCTCTGGTGCTTGAAGTTCAGGAAAACACTAAAACTGGATTTAGGCGGGTTTGGCCGTGCTATCCAGAGTGGTTTGAGCAATTCAACTTGTCTCAGGTGATTTTGCCCCCTGTGGATGCCAGCCGGTCTAATACCAGGGTGGGGGAAAGCTGCACTAAATACCTGAGTGAGAAATTGCCATTTAAGCCCTATGACCTCCGGCACGCGTGGGCTATTAGAACCCTTAGCTTTGGGCTTGACATTACCCTGGCTGCACAACAGATGGGTCATTCTGTGCAAACCCACTCTGAGACTTACCACCACTGGATTAGTGATCAAGTTCATCAGCGGGCTTTTGAGACTCTGATGTTGAGGCCTGATCGTCCTCTACCTCCCATTCTTCACTTTGAATGAAACCGTAGCCACTACAATCAGGACAGTGAAAAGCCTGTAAGGATTCTCCCCCAAAATAACTGCTTAAGTTTCTATAAACTACTCCCGTTCCATTACAAGTTACGCAATGCATGATCGTTTCTCCTAATCTAAAAGTTCCATCTGCATAATGCCGTTGCTCAGCTGCTTCTCAATCCACTGATCCACCTGTTTCTCCAAGTTTTTAGACTCAGCCAAAGCCCCCCTAGATCGAGTGCGGAAATAGCGTTTTTGCAATTCACGCATTTTGTAAACAGTGGTTATAAACTTTTCAATTTCTTGAATCAAATCTTCTTCCATCATCGTTTCTCCAGTGGTGTATTTAGTGCTTTCAAACAGTTGTTGATGTGCCATTGATAGGTCGGTCTAGCAGCATTGGAACGGGAAATGATCCGATAGTGTTGGCCAAGCTTTAAGAATCCGTCTTTTCTTAGTTGCCTGAGTTGCCGGGGGGAGATGTCCAGGGCTTGACTTGCTTGAGATGTGTTCATCCAATTTGTTGCCATAAATGCTCCTAAAAAAAGAGGGGATGCTAGGAGCAACATCCCCACTACAAAAGGGACTTAACCATGCACAACTAGCCTTTTAACGGCGTGCTAAGGCCTCAAGTTTTACCAATCGCTTTTTCGTATAGCTTCTCTATCTATGTCCTCCTTTTGGTTCAAATAAAAAGCGATACTGTTGGGCAAGCTCGTATTTAGTCATCTAATTGTTTCTTTATAGATTCATAAAAAGAAGACATTTCATCTTTAATCCTTTCCACAAAATCAACAATTCCCTTCATGCGGTTTACGGCATCAGATAGTTTCTTTATCTGGATATAGGCGATTTCCTCTCCAGTTAAATACGAAAATTCAGGCTCATTGCTGCAAGCATCACAAAGATGATTCAATCTATCTGAAAGACATAATGATTGAATTTCATTGTCAATGTTTTGTATCCGTTGGAAATCATTATATTTCATGGTTTTAACTCCAAAAATTACAAACAAAAACAGGCCCCCTAGTGAGAGGCCTGAGCGTGGTTCAATCCAAATCTGCTTTTTCGATTTCTTGACAGATTGCTTCTAGTTGTTGTCGGTTTGACTCGGTGGGGTTGACGAGGTACGAAAAGAGCGCAAAATCTCGTCTAGCCTGGCGTTGCTTGCTTCTAGCTTTTTCAGCCGCTTCCAAGTTTCTAATCCACCACCTAATGCCAAAATCCACCAAAGCCACCATGAGGGTTGCGGTGAATAGCCAGAAACTCCAGTCTCGGAGGGTGATGGGTGGGAGTTTTGGGGGGAAGTCTGTTGCGTCATAAAACCTCAATGCCGCAGTTGCAGCGATCAGGACAGTAAGCAGGGTGGGGGGAATCTGCCTAAATTTGAGCTCCTCTGCTGCTTTAGTGAGGGATTTTATTTTGGGATATCGCTAATTTCTTGCATACCCACGAGAAGAATGGTGGAAAGAATTGATAAGGATGGAAAAATGATTTGGAGAAGTCAGAAGACTGCGAAGGAGCAACTAAGAGGAATAGTCCTAGGTAATGAGATAAAGCTAGGCACTCAAGGAATTAATATCAGCCAAAATTTGAGTCGGATGGGTTTCCGGTTTAACCTTTTGATAAATTTTGGCAATGTTGCCCTCAGGATCAATTAAAAATGTATTTCGGTAGATGCCAGTGAACTCTTTACCCATGAATTTTTTGGGGCCAAAGCTTTCATAGGCAGTGGCAACTTGGGCATCTGGATCTGATAGCAGTGGGAAGGGTAAACTTAACTTTTCGGAAAATTTCTTGTGGGACTTCGTATCATCAGCGCTGACACCCAAGACGATCACATTGCGGCGTTTCAGTTCGGCAAAAATATCTCGAAATCCACAGGCTTCTTTGGTACAGCCAGGGGTATTATCACGGGGATAAAAGTAAAGCACAACCCAAATTCCCCGTAAATCTGCAAGTTTGACGAGGTTGCCGTCGGTATCAATCAGACTAAAGTCAGGGGCGGGTTGGGCAGTTACCAGAGCCATAGAACAGGTATTCAAACGAAGAACTACTCTAGATCATAACGAGGATGTCAAGGCCTGGAGAATTTCCCCAGCAGCCCGTTGTCCAGTTTCAATGGCTCCATGAACGGTGGCCGGATTACTGTGCGTGACAGTTGCTTCGCCCGCAAAATACAGGGTTTTCTCCAGGGGTTGAGCCAGGTGATCGCGCAGGCCAAAGGCTCCGGGAGGAACCGAACTATACCCGCCTCGAGCCCAGGGATCGGTTGTCCAGTTGATGTTGCGGGCTTTTTGAAAGAGGTGGCGGGGTTGCTCATTCCCAAAGATTCGACATAGATCTGCCAGGCCCTGCTCAATCAGTTCGGCTTCAGTTTGGTTAAATAAATGAGTTGCCCGTTCTCCACCAATAAATGCGGTTAAAACTGGCGGAAATCCAGGCCGGTGATAACTGGGACTCCACCAAACCATCATTGGCCCTAAGGACATGAATAAACTGGTCTCAGGTGCCCAAAATATCTCACGAAAGATCATTTGCAGCTTCATGGCTGGGCCCACATGGAGAGATTGAATTGCCTGTTGTTTGTCTGTTGGCAGGGGTGGATAAAACTGGGGAATTCCTTGTTGGAGGAGGGCTAGGGGGATGGTAATAATCACTTGCGGGGCCTGGTAGGTGCGGGTATTGGTTTGGATGGTGACGTGATTGGGCTGCCAAGTAATAGTGTCCACGGCCTGGTTGTAATGAATATCTAAGCCTTGGGTTAATTGCTGAATTAAGGCTTGATAGCCGGCCTGAATCCGAAAATTATCATCCCCAGCATGATGCACCCGACATTCATGGATCAGTTCTTGTAAGCTGAGTTGGTCGGCCGAAGTTAAATATAAATGTCCTTGAAATTGATCGGCAAATTCTTTGGCTACTGGAGGCATTTTAATTTGATTTAACCAGGCCCGTAGGGAGCAATCGGGTTCTGGCCAAGGCAACTGAGGAAAGTCCTGATATTCTAAATCAAAGAATCGCTGAAACCCTGGCCAGGTCTTGACTGTTTCGTAGGGATACAGTTGGTTATTAACCTCAAAGGCATAGGTTTGATAGCGGGGAATTTGAATCGTTTCTGCTCGGTTAATCCAATCCCAGGTGATGGCTTGATCCCCATGAATAAATTCAGCCCCATTTTCAATCGGCACTCCTAACCAATCGGTATCTGTCCAAACCCGCCCCCCAGGCCTGTGCCGCGCCTCTAAGACTAAGACCTGTTGCCCGGCCTGGTGTAATTTTTGCGCCGCCGCCAGACCCGCTACTCCTGCCCCGATGACGATCACATCTGCATCCATTAAATCTGTCATAGTCTAGAACTGTGGGTGAGAACTTGAAGTAGTCCCCTGGGGGTCAGCAATAGGCTTGGCCTGGGCTTGATTTTAACCATTCTGCTGGAATTTGGGCAATTTTCTCTTGACCACTAGGCTGATGAATGGGCTTGCCGAGGGGACGGATTTTCAGGGTTCCAGCTTGGAGGGCTTCCACTCGGGCTTGGGTAATAGTCAAATAATCTTGGTTGCGATCAATGATCAGGCCCCGGCGTTGATGATTTAAGGCGGCAATTAAACTAGAACCCACCCCCCCAAAGGGATCTAAAACCCAGTCCCCGACATTGGTTAAGGCCAGTACACAGCGTTCAATCAATTCAACGGGAAACTGGCAAGGGTGAATGGTTTTTTCGGGGTGATTAGATTTAACATTGGGGATTTCAATGATCCCGTCTTCCCATTCCTGACAGATCAATGTCCAATAATCAGAGGGATTTTTGCCGCGGGGATTGCCACTGAGTTGGCCGATTTTTTTGCCCTTATAATGCCGCTTGCCGGGATATTTAGCCGGAACTCGGACCGGATCTAGATTAAAGGTATAGTCCTTTGTTTTGGTGAACCAGAGCAAGACTTCATAGCGACCGGAAAACCGCTTCGAGGCGTGTAAACCATGATCAAAATGCCAAATAATTCGATTTCGCAGTTGTAAACCGAGGTTTTTGAAAATCGGATAGAGATAGATATCCAGGGGGAATACTTCACCTTGATCGACGTAGTTCCCCACTTGCCAAACAATACTGCCATCCTCCCGAACTAAGCGAACCAACTCTTGGATAATTGCTGTTTGCCAGGCCAGGTATTGGGGTAATTGAACTTGTGTTTCGTAGGCTTTGCCAATGTTGTAGGGAGGCGAGGAAACAATCAGCTTAAAAGTCGAATCAGCCAGCTTTTTGAGTTCAGCTAAACTATCCCCCTGCTTAATCAAATAATCTTGTTCCTGATGCATATTTATGGGAGGATCCGGGTCACACATAGGTCGATCCTTGGGCCACTAGGGGCAATAAATTCGCTCATTTCTCTTCTCCCAGGCCTGTTTGGCGGTTTAGCGGGAATACATCAAGGCTTGACAGGTCAAATCGAGTATCTTGATCACTATAATTCAGAATTGCGGTTGGGTAAGGGAGTACTTGCCTATGCCTAGGTGATTGAGAGGGGGTGAGGTCTCGGTTTATGGTGGTGATGCAGCGGTTGCAGTTGCCCAGGCCCCGATACGAGAACTTCCATGACTGATCCGGCCAACAATGCGTTAAATCTTCTTGGATGGCAGACCTCGATTCAACATTTACGGGGCCTGGTGCAGCAGTCGGTTCAAACGGGGTGGCAGATGGGGAACGGGGCCTGGTCAGCCTTAGACGCTAATGATCCCCAATCATGGCAAAATTCCCCCCTGGCAACGGTCAATGCAAAAGATCATCTGGCCTGGGCATTGGGGCGAAAATCCTGCTGGTTGGGGCAACTCATCCACGTCTCGGCACAATCAGAGTATGACTTAACGGGCCTGGGGCTGCGATTGAGTTTGATATGGTGGGCGGAAGTGGCGGCGGTTTATGTGAATGGGGAGTTAGTCCAGGCCGGGGACTTATTTGATCATTCAGCACGAGTTTTGCTCACGCCAACGGCCCAGGCCGGGGATTGTTTTTGGGTGACACTGCATTTAATTAGCCCAGGCCATGATCCCGGTGCGTTAGTGAAATCCAATCTCATTTTTGAATCTGCTACAGGAGTTGATCCCGGATTTGTGGCCGATGAGTTAGAAATTGTCAGCCTTTTCGCCTCGGAATTAGAGCCAGATTGCGTGCTAGAAATTAATTCTCATTTACAACAATTAGATCACTGTCAAACCCGAGTCGAATATGACCAGCAATTAAATCATCTTCATCAACGATTAGCCGCAGTGGGTCAACCGATTCGTAACCATCAAATCAATCTCACCGGCCATGCTCATTTGGATTTGGCTTGGTTATGGCCAATTGCAGAAACTTGGGATGTGGCCGAGCGCACATTTCAATCCGTCTTAAACTTACAAACCCAATATCCAGAACTGATTTTTAGTCACTCTAGCCCTGCTTTATATGAGTGGATTGAAACCCATCGCCCCGAACTATTTGTAAAAATCCAAGCAAAAATCCAGGCCCAACAATGGGAAGTGGCCGCCGGGATGTGGGTAGAGCCAGAATTGAATTTAATTAGTGGAGAATCCATTGCTCGACAAATCCTCTATGGCCAGGCCTATGTGAAGGAGAAATTTGGAAATATTAGTCGCGTGGCCTGGTTGCCGGATAGTTTTGGTTTTTGTCAGCAACTTCCTCAACTTTTGAAACAGGGCGGAATTGATTACTTTGTCACTCAAAAACTACGTTGGAATGATACGACTGAATTTCCAGATGAGTGGTTTTGGTGGCAGGCCCTCGATGGTAGTCAGGTGCTGAGTTATTGTTCGGCCCCAATTGGAGAAGGAATTGAACCGGTTAAAATGAGTCGCTATGCCCAGGCCTGGTCTCAGAAAACTAACTTAAAACAGTCTCTTTGGCTGCCGGGTGTGGGAGATCATGGGGGTGGGCCGACACGGGATATGTTGGAGATCTATCGGCGTTGGCAACGGCTAGGGGGTGTATCTCCCCAGTTAAAATTTAGCGCGGTGGTTGATTACTTGGATCAGTTAAAGGCGAGTTCTGATTTAACCGAATTACCCATCTGGTCAGAGGAATTGTATCTGGAATTTCATCGGGGTTGCTATACCAGCCATAGTGATCAAAAGCAGGCCAATCGGCACGCCGAAATTCAACTTTACCAGGCCGAACTTTGGTCAGCATTAGCAACCTTGATCTCTAACATCAATTATCCCCAGGCCGAGTTAGAACGCCTTTGGAAAGGGATGCTTTTGAATCAATTCCATGATATTTTACCCGGTTCGGCCATTCCCGCAGTCTATCAAGAGGCAAACCAGGCCTGGGATGATGTTCTCAAAACAACAACTCAACTCCTAGACACGGCCCAAAATCACATTCTGGGACAAATTTATTTACCAGATCCGCCCGTTCCTGGAGCCTATGGGATTGTCATTTTTAATAGTTTGAATTGGCCCCGCTCTGAAGTTGTCAGGTTAGAGCTAGGGGAATTAGGAACCCAGGCCTGGACAATTCAAGATACAGCTGGTTATCCGATCCGTTGCCACCAAGCCGAAACCGTGATCACCTTTTGGTTATGGGATGTCCCCAGCGTTGGCTATAAAGTGGTGTGGCTCTGTCCCCAAGCATCGTTTTCCCCCCCTGCCAATCCCCCCCTCGGCTTTGTGTTAGAAAATGGCTTTCTCCAGGCCGAAATCAATCCCCAAACGGGTGAAATTAATAATCTTTACGACAAACTCAATCAACGGGCCGTCTTTAATGCCCCCGGAAATCAACTCCAACTGTTTCGGGATCAAGGCCAATATTGGGATGCTTGGAATATTGATCCTCACTATCACGAACATCCCCTGATCAAACCAGAATTAAAAGAGATTAAATGGCAGGCCTGGAATGATATTGAACAACGCATCCGAGTCCGCTGGCAGTGGCGCAATTCCACCATTCAACAGGACTATTGCCTCGTTGTTAATACCCCCATTTTGCACATCGAAACCCAACTGAATTGGCAGGATCACCATGTACTCTTAAAAGCTGCTTTTCCCCTCGCCTTCAGAGCCGATGTGGCCCACTACGAAACCCCCGCCGGAGTCACCCAACGCCCCACCTTACCCAACCCGGAAAACCCCACCCTCACCCCCCCCGACCAGGCCAAATGGGAAGTCCCGGCGTTGCAATGGGCCGACCTGAGTGAGCCGAGTCATCAATATGGAGTCAGCCTGATCAACAACAGCAAACAGGGATACGATGCCCAACCCCAACAACTGCGCCTCACCCTCCTGCGCGCCCCCACTTGGCCCGACCCCCAGGCTGATCTCGGCAATCATCAATTTAGCTATGGTCTCTATCCCCACTATAACAACTGGATTGGGGCCAAAACCTGGCAAAAAGCCGCCGAATTTAACCAGCCCCTGGTTGCCAAAATCATTCCCCCTCACCCAGAGATCACCCTGCAACACCCCTTACCGACCCAGGCCAGCCTTTTAGACCTCGGCTCCGAGACCCTAATTCTCATGGCCCTCAAACAAACCCAAGATCAATCGGGCTGGATATTGCGCTGCCTTGAAACCACAGGCCAGGCCACAGAGTTAAACCTCCAATCCGATTTAGAGCTATTTCCTGCTGACCTCCGCCGAGTTAATCTCCTCGAAGTTCCTGATGCTGAGACCCACAATAATCCGGTTCAGCAAGTCGGGGGTTGGGAAATTTCCTCTTGGCGGTTTTCAAAATAATTCTTCTCCTACAGTTGCCAAGTCACCGTCCCGGATAAGGCTAAATCTAGGGGAGACCCCACAGACCGGATGGCCAGCAATGCATTGGACTCCACAGATTTTACTTCGGGTTGCCGACTAAGGGTAATGTGCAAAACTCCCCCATCCCAGGCCCGGACTGAAGAACCTGGCCCACTCGGAGAAGAAGCCTGAATTTCCACCTGCACGGCCTGAACTCGCCCATTCGCCACCCACCCCACCGCTCGTAGGTTCACCCTATCCCCAACCCCATAGCCATAAAGCCAGGCCGGATTAAGTTCATCTACAGCCATGTCTGAGCTATCCAGATAAGCCAAAGTGACATGATCCCCCCGAACTATTGGATAAATGGCTAGGGGATGGAGGCGGGCCTGGGATTCAGCATCAAGGGTAATAGCTAAGTAAGGCATGATGGGACGCAATTCAGTCGAAAAAGGGTAAGTCTCCGCTAAGTTAGGATCAAGAACAACATCAACCAACATCATCTGAGCCGAGTGACGAAAATGAGCCATCTAAACCAGATAGGGAAACTATTGTTAATGTCCTCCTTAGCCATGATTGGAGTGACCATTATTCCTAAATTAGCCCAGGCCAAGCCACCCTTGATCAACCAAATCCAGGCCCAGAACAACAGCAATGTTATGAATTTGGTCAAATACCTGAACAAAATTGGTGTAAAAATGTACGGGGCCTATTGGTGTCCCCACTGTAAACATCAAAAAGAACTGTTTGGAGCCGCCGCCAGCCAACTCAACTACATCGAATGTGATCCCACCGGTGACAACGCCCAACCCCAACTTTGTCAAAAAGCCCAAATCAAAGGCTACCCGACCTGGGAAATCAATGGTAAGTTATATCCTGGCCAACGGACATTACAACAACTCGCAGAGCTATCGGGATATAAAGGCCCGCTCTAGGACTTGAAATTGTAGGGATATTAAAGGCTCAGGGATCATGACTAAATTTGTCTTTGTCACCGGTGGGGTGGTTTCCAGCATTGGGAAGGGGATCGTAGCGGCCAGTTTAGGGCGGCTATTGAAATCACGGGATTATTCCGTCTCCATTCTCAAACTTGATCCCTACATTAATGTGGATCCGGGTACCATGAGTCCATTTCAACATGGGGAAGTCTTTGTCACCGATGACGGGGCCGAAACAGACCTAGATTTGGGGCACTACGAACGCTTTACCGACACCCCCATGTCCCGGCTCAATAGCGTCACCACTGGCTCAATTTACCAGGCCGTATTGAATAAAGAACGGCGGGGCGATTACCAAGGGGGCACGGTTCAGGTCATTCCCCACATCACCAACGAAATTCAAGAGCGAATTTTACGAGTGGCTAAAGATACCAATCCCGATGTGGTGATTATTGAGATTGGCGGCACAGTCGGGGACATTGAATCTCTTCCTTTTCTCGAAGCAATCCGGCAATTTCGCACCGAAGTGGGACGGAAAAATGTGATTTATATGCACGTCACCCTAGTGCCTTGGATCCCATCGGCCGGGGAAATGAAAACCAAACCTACCCAGCACTCGGTTAAAGAACTGCGCTCCATCGGGATTCAACCAGATATTCTCGTCTGTCGCTGTGATCGGCCGTTGCAACCGGGGATCAAAGAAAAAATGTCCCAGTTTTGTGATGTGGCAGTCAATTGTGTCATTCCGGCTCCCGATGCCAAGAGTATTTACGAAGTCCCCCTGATTATGGAGCGGGAGGGCCTGGCCCAAGAGGTGTTAGGACTCCTCCACTTGGAACAACGACACCCTAATTTGACCCGCTGGCAAGAACTGGTGGATCGCCTCTATCGTCCCCAACATACGGTCGAAATTGCCATCGTCGGTAAATATGTCCGACTTTCCGATGCCTATCTGTCTGTCATGGAAGCTCTCCGCCATGCGGCCATTGGTTTAGAGAGTGATTTGCGGGTGCGCTGGATTAACTCAGAAGAAATTGAAAAAGATGGGGCGGCCAAATATCTAGACGGTGTAGCGGGGATCATTGTCCCAGGTGGGTTTGGGATTCGGGGGGTAGATGGCAAAATTCTGGCGATTCAATACGCGCGCGAAGTAGGGATTCCCTTTTTGGGCCTCTGTCTGGGGATGCAATGCTCTGTGATTGAATGGGCCCGCCATTTAGCCAATCTCCCTGATGCCCACAGTGCCGAGTTTGATCCCGAAACGCTAAACCCGATTATTCACCTCTTGCCTGAACAACAGGATGTGGTGGATCTCGGCGGCACAATGCGCTTAGGTCTCTATGCCTGTCGCTTGCAATCGGGAAGTTTAGCAGCCCATCTTTACGGGGAAGAAGTCATTTACGAGCGGCATCGACATCGCTATGAGTTTAATAATGCCTATCGCAGCTTATTTATTGAGACGGGTTACAGCATTAGCGGGACTTCCCCAGATGGCCGCTTAGTCGAAATTATTGAGCTTCCCAACCATCCCTTTTTTATTGCCGTTCAGTTTCATCCTGAGTTTCGTTCCCGTCCCAGTGCACCCCACCCCCTTTTTGCCGGATTGCTCCAGGCCGCATTGAAAAAATCTCTGGGACAAGAACCCGTGGCGGTCTGAAAGAAGATTCCTAACGCCCCCCGTTCACCCGCCGCTAGTAACCTTTTGGACTCAACCAAGAGACTCTGTCCGGTCGCTGTGCAACGGGATTGTTATGGGGCAATCACTACTCTTCATTGGCTATAATTTCACGTGCAATATCATTGAGCAACTTCGCTAGTTCATGGGGACGGCTCAACATTGCTGTATGTCCTGTATTGAGAGTGACAACCTTTGCGCCAATGTTAGCTGCCATTTCATCTTGCTTGGAGGGTGGCAATATTCCCTGATCCTGGAGCAATTTAATGTAAGTGCAAGGAACGGATGGCATTTGTAACCGTGAAACTAGCTCATAAAATAGGGCAGGGGGTTCTGGGTTTTTGCCACCAGCCAGAACTTGTTGAACCGTTGCCTCATCTATGTCGTTGCAAAGAGTTTTCCGCATATCTTGCTCCACCGCTTTATCCATAAAGGAAAGCTTCCACGCCATCAGTCGTAGCCACACTGCAATTCCAAAGCGTTCAGACGGAGGAAAAATGGAGATTGCTGAACTCCCTTCTGGAGGAATATTGGCTCCAACAAAAACAAGATGCGCCACTCGTTGGGGTAGCAACGTTGCAACAGGCGGGGCAAGAATACCACCAATCGAGTGGGCAACTAAAATTACTCGTTTAAAGCCCGCTGATTCAATTTGGGATTGCATATATTTTGCAGAATCAGTGATGGTCAAGCGATTTAGGTTTGTCTCTGAAGCAGCACGATGCACAGCCAGCGCCGGAAAATCAAGCAGTGGAATCATTCGCTCCCAAACCCATGTATCAAGTCCACCACCATGAATGAGTACAAAAGCTAAATCCATCTCTGAGTTCTCCCATACTTGATAGATGTTCTATACAATGACCTCTCTGTTAGGTGTCACCACTTGTCTCGCGAACTTTGGCATGAGAACCTGGCCAAGTGTCGTACTGCGGTAGACCATCTGTGATCTTGAACCAAGGCGACTTCGAGCCAACGAAGAAGTGCCCTTCTGGCTCGTTGTTCGGTGCTTGATCCAATCCGCCCAATGGCACCCCGATCTTGGTTGGATCGTTGTCGTACGTGCTGATTAAATTTGAGCCACAAACTGAGCAGAAATGCTTTACAACAAACTCTGACGAGTGATAACGGGACAACAGTTCTTCGCCCTTCATCCACTTGAACTGCGATGCTTTGATTGTGGCGCGGCTTCGGAATGCTGCACCGTGCCACCGTCGGCATTTTGAGCAGTGGCAATGAAAGATTGGCCCAAGTTCGCCTTCAATTTTGTAGGCAATTGCCTCACAAAGGCAGCGACCAGTCAGCAGTTGCATAGACTCCTCTTCTAATATCTAACGGCTCAAATCAGCGGCAGCAGAGAAATGAAACACAGCAAAGCGGCTCTCAACTGTCTGCTGCATTTAAATCGTTGTGCTGCAAATGTTAGAACGATGAACTGACCATCTCTCCAGAAACTGCAAAATATTCTCGTGTAAGTTCAATTGCTGCCTTTTCATCAAAACCCTTGCAAGTGTAGATTACAATCGAGAAAAACTGGGCATTACTCCAAACATAGGCTGAAATACCAGAATCGATCAATGGCACAAATGCATCGTATCCCGCATTTTCCTCTTTACCCATGCCTGAAGTAGGCACGAAAATAATTGGCTTGCTATATGTCCGAAGATTTAGGTGTGCAGCAATGCTGAGAAGATACTTCTCTAGACGCTCCTCGCTGATTTCTATCGTGTAGAAACCTTCGATGAGTAAGCGCTGTCGAAAAACGTTGGGTGCGAGATTTTTGACCATATTACAGACTCTTTCACTTGGCGAATCAGAACGTCTAACAAATATGCTATATCAACTCGATTTCAAGCGTTTGGGTGACACGCTTAATTCATGTCCCAATCGACAGCTTGAGCCGCATAACTATGGATTAGACAGAAAGTTTCCGTCTAAAAGAATTATTAATATTAACTCGGCAAGCTAGGGGTAGTGTGCATATTCTATAGAAAGCTTAGCGGTCTAACACAAACTTTGGCGAAATTCCGTTAACCAGGCCTGGAACTGTCGACTATCAAAGCTGCGTGGATCCTGCTTGCCACTGGCCCGATCAATAGTTTTATGAGTCGTAATCCGGTCATCCCCCAGGCGAGTTTGCGCCACTAACCAGGCCAATGACCGATACTGAGCCGCCGTATAACCCTGATGACGTGGGCCATTGTTATATCCATTCGGTGGGGTCTCTAGACTAAAGTGCAGCGCAAAATTATTCACCGATGAAGGTAAGTTGGGATTAGTTTGGACTGCCTCGCCCCGAAACTCTGAGTTACCCGCCCCAAAAGCCCGCTTCTGCCAATCCAATAAATGGACAATGGTGCCATCCAATAAAATCAGATCATGGTAACTGCGCTGATCCTCATCGCGGGGGTGATAAGTGCGAAAGGTGTTGATGGCTGCTAACCCAGAGCTAACGGTTTCATGTAAAACAATCAGGTATTGATTTGTGACTGGTCTTCCCTGTGCGTCCTGGCGAAAGCGGTCTCCATAGTTACTGGGATGAATAGCCACATTGAACCAGAGCGGGGCAGGTAAAGTAGCGGTACAACTGGTAGGCAAATTTGGGGATGGTGTAGGGGCCTGGGATACTGCGGGAGTTGGGGCCGTGACATTGGCCTGGGTGCTGATTAGGGCCGGGGGATTTGGGGTTGAGGGGGGAGGAATAAGGGACAAATTAGGAATGGTCTGATCGGGACTGAGAGCGGCCAAGCCGGATAAAGAAGATGTTGCGGAAACTGAGGGAGTTGGCATGGAAGCAGAAACTCTTACCCAATGAATTGCCGCAAAAATCACCAGGCCTGCCAATCCCAGAGATACCAGATACCGCCTAAATTGTAGCTGTAAAATTTTCTTGACCATCACTAATGCCTGCTCACACCCATGTTTTTACCATCAATCGGGAAATTCCGCCTAGAGATTGGATTGTTAGGCCAACTGCAAACCTGTCAAAAAAGTAGGCAAATTAGTAAATCAAGACAACCCGTAAAATCCTAGCCACAAGGGCTACTAGACAGGCGATGATAATTTGTCCAGGTAACGGATAAAGAGAATATTGTTGGACTAAGGCCCAAAGTGGCAGGGGTAAGCGGTCTCCCAGGCCAAGGGCCATCAAATAAAATAACCCACAGGTGTGAATAATCCCCAGGCCAGCCAGACAACTAAGAAAAAATTGCTCAATTCGGGGGGACTGACGAAACGCAAGCATCCCACAGACCCAAGCCGCCGGAATAAACCCCGCCAAATAGCCAAAGGTCGGCTCCTGCCAATAATTCAACCCACCGCCGTGGGAGAAAATTTGAAACCCAGCTAACCCCAGGCCCAAATAGGCGATCTGAGAAATCATGGCCGGATACTGCCCCCCCATACAGCCCACCAACAGCACTGCCGCCACCTGCATCGAAACAGGAAGAGGGTACGTACCTAAAGCCTGCCAATCCGTGGGAAGTTGCCATTGTCCCTGACGATTAAAGAATTGGGGCAGAGCCACCACCGCTTCCACAAAGGTTCCCACCACCGTCAGCATCAAGCCCAACACGGCCCAAATCAACTGATCCAGGAGGGATAGACTGTTGCCCTTGGGACTGTTGGATTTGTTAGTTGCCATGTTCTGCCTCAGTTTGGGATGAATTATAACGATTCTCGCAGGCCGGGATGCCTACAATAGAAAGCGACACATCGGGTGCAGCCTGTCCGACCGCCATGCAGAGCCAACAACCCTCACCCCAGCAGGTTTTCAATCCAGTTCTAAGCTACGATCCACACCAGTTGTCTGGTTTACCTGCCGCAGAACTTGTCGCGATTATCTTAAAACAGCAAGAGACGCTCAATGCCCTCCAAAATCAGGGTGTTACTCCTGCTGAGGTTCTCGCCCCCCCCCTTGCGCCCCCGAAAAGTCCCTATCTGCTCCTGCGCACTGAAGACGGCAATTGTTACTTTACCCTCACCGATAGTAGTTGTTGGACAATTGGCCGTGGAGACGATAATTCCATTCCCCTCCCGGATCGGTGGATGTCCCGCAACCATGCCATGATTCAAGCGATGGCCCCCAACGAGTTTTATTTAATTGATTTGGGGAGTCGGAATGGCACCTTTCTGAACAGTCGGCGGGTGAATGTCCCAGTCTCGTTACGGCATGGGGATCACATCACCTTCGGACAAACGGAGTTAGAGTTTTTTGCCCAGGCCCCAGTCAGCCAGCCCCACGAAGATAGTGCTACCCTCGGCTTAAACCTCGATCATCCCCCCGAAAAGCACGAAGGATCCGCAACGGTTTTACTCCATGTCCGCCGTCTTCTCTCAGTTTTAGTCGTGGATATTCGCGGCTTTACAGTGCTAGCTCGCCAGTTAGATGAGGCACTGCTTTCGGAGGTCATGGGCACGTGGTTTCACCAGGCCGGAAATATTATCCGTCAGTATGGAAGTTGGGTGGATAAATACATTGGCGATGCGGTCATGGCCGTTTGGATCCACAGCAGCACAGAAGTCTCAGTGCAGGATATGCAGCGGGTGCTCCTGGCCCTCCATGATCTCCACCAAATGACTAGTCGCCTCCACCTTGACTATGGCCTGGATAAACCGATTCGCGTTGGGGCGGGCTTAAACACAGGCTATGCCATGGTTGGCAATACAGGCAGTGGGGATCGCCCAGACTATACGGCCTTGGGAGATACAGTCAATGCCGCCTTTCGCTTAGAATCGGCTACTAAAGAACTGGCTGTGGATGTGGCTCTGGGAGCAACTACCTATGGCTATCTTGCCGGGCGGGATGGAGATCCCAAAGCCATTTCCTTTCGGCTCCAACTGGCTAATTTAAAAGGCTATGAAGCCCCAGTCCCCATCTACACCGGAACCTTTGGAGATTTACAACAATTCCTCGCAATGAGGATCAAGCGAGATGATACGCTCTACTAATGAGGGTTTTTGAATGAGGCGATCTCCCATTTCTGGCGACTTGCTGGGAGTCTTTGGGGCTGATTTGTCAATTTAATGACCCGCTGAACACATTTGACGTTGATCGCTGATTTTCATATTGTGCTGCATCTATATGAAACATATTGAGAGGGAGAGAATTATGCAACGCTTTGGCCGCTGGTTCAGTCTGGGCTGTCTGCTTGTCGTCCTGTCATTGGGCTGGATGGGTTGGGTGATGCCAGTCACGGCTGCGGAATCTACAGAACCGATTGTCAATGTCGTCGATGAAAAGTTAGGCAGTGCCTATGGTCAGAAAATTGACCTGAATAACACGAACATCGCCGCCTTCATCGAATATCGGGGCTTGTATCCCACCTTGGCCCGGAAAATCATCCAGTATGCTCCCTATCAGTCGGTAGAGGATGTCTTGAATATTCCTGGCCTGTCGGAACGGCAAAAAGAAATTTTACAAGCTAATTTTGATAATTTTACAGTCACAGAAGTAGAGACAGCCCTCGTTGAAGGGGGAGATCGCTATAATAACGGCCTGTATAAATAAGTCTGATTAGGTTTGACTGGCCTGGGCGTTTTCGCGATGGACTAATCACAAGTTTTTAGTCTCAGTTCCTCCTCTCAACTCCAGGCCAGTTACCATGTCCTCTATCTCGATTCCTCCTGTCCCCGTTACTGTTCCTTTTGTCTTTGATGTCCTCGTCATTGGCTCTGGGGCGGCGGGTTTGAGCGCGGCATTAACCCTATCTAAAGTCTATCGAGTTGGAGTTTTAACCAAAGATACCCTCGATCAATCCGCCAGTATTTGGGCCCAAGGGGGGATGGCGGCGGCCATTGCAGCTGAGGATTCTCCCCAATTTCATGCCAGGGATACTCTTAAAGCAGGGGCTGGTCTTTGCGATCCCGAGTCTGTTAATTTCCTCGTTTCCCAGGCCCCGGCCCAAGTTGCCCGCCTTTTAGCAATGGGGGTCGCCTTTGATCATGCCAATCAGCAACCGGCCTTAACCCTAGAAGCCGCCCATTCCCACCCCCGCGTTCTCCATGCGGCTGATACCACCGGCCAGGCCCTTGTCACCACCCTTCTCAGACAAGTCCATCAGTCCCTCAACATTACTCTGCTCCCGGCCTGGCACGTTTTAGATCTGTGGTTAAATCCTGAGGGAACTGCTTGCGTGGGTGTTTGTGTCTTAGGGCTAGGTCAACTGCAATGGCTACCGGCGCGATTAGTGGTTTTAGCCACCGGAGGTGGGGGTCAAGTGTTTGCCCAAACTACAAATCCAGCCATTAGTACCGGGGATGGGGTGGCGATGGCCTGGCGAGCGGGGGTGGCAGTGCGCGATTTAGAGTTCATTCAATTCCATCCCACGGCCTTAAAACTGCCTCAGGCCCCGCGATTTTTAATCAGCGAAGCAGTGCGAGGAGAGGGGGCCCACTTGGTTGATGCCACTGGGCGCAGGTTTGTCTTTGATTATCATCCAGATGGTGAATTAGCCCCCCGCGATGTCGTCAGTCGGGCCATTTACCACCATCTCCAAGCCACTGAAACAGAACAGGTCTGGTTAGATTTACGCCCGATTCCCCTCCCACGTCTTCACTATCGGTTTCCGAAAATTATCCAAGTCTGCCAGGCCTGGGGCATTGACGTTAGCCAAACCCCGATTCCCGTCTCCCCAGCAGCCCACTATTGGATGGGAGGCGTTGTCACCAATCTCTACGGGGCAACGGATTTACCCGGCCTCGCCGCTGTTGGGGAAACCGCCAGTACAGGGGTGCATGGGGCCAATCGGCTCGCCAGTAATTCTTTGCTTGAATGCTTTGTTTTTTCCGAGCAGTTAGCCACCCTCCAACTTCCCGCTACTACTCACCCCGATAGTTTGCCCCAATGGCCTCCCTCAGACCCCCTAGAAATCCCTCATGTGGATGCTGACTGGTGTGAAGGCGTTCGCCGCCAACTCCCCCAATTAGTTTGGCAAAGTGCTGGTATTTCCCGCCATGAAACCCCATTGACAGCCGCAACCGAGAAAGTCCAGGCCTGGCGAACTACTCTGCATCAACTCCCCATCGGTCAATATCTAATCCACCACCAACCTCACACTCAGGGAATTAAGGTCAACTCAAACCAGGCCAAGGTTTTACAGCAATGGATTGAACTGCGAAATCTTTTGGATATTGCTTACCTGATTCTCAAAAGTGCCCTATTTCGCACCGAAAGCCGCGGCGGTCATTTTCGCTCAGACTACCCGGAAACCGATCCGGCCTGGCAACAACACACCCTCATCCGTGGGGAAACCTGGCTACAGCAGCCCATTAACCAGGCCAAACCCTAACCCTTAAGAGACTATGTTCATAGGACAGGAGCGCGATTAGTTTGCCATAGGTTAGTCCCTCAGTCCCAGGCCAGCTTTGATAATTTCTGGTTCTCTAGGCAAAAGATCAACAAACCGCGACAATAGGTAAGGACTTGTTTCAGTTATTCACCGTGCAAATCACCCGAACCGTTTCCGACACTAAAAAAGCCTTCTACGCAGCCCACACTCGCCCCATCCACTCAATTTTTCGGCGGTTTGTGGAAGAACTTTTGGTGGAAGTCCATCTCCTGCGGGTTAATACCAATTTTGTCTATAGCCCCCTCTTAGCCTTAGGAATTGTCACGGCCTATAACCACTTCATGTCCGGGTATCGCCCCGAAACTGACCGGAACTCTATTTTTACCTCCTTTGCTATTGCCGAGGAATTTGATCCCCAACAACTCCAGGCCGATGCGTCTCGCTGGGAAGAATTGGCAGGCTTAGAACTAGGGGAATTACAAACTCGGCTCCAGGCCTGGATTAGTGAAGGGGGAGACCCATGGCACAATTCTCTCCGGGATGCGGTGAATAATCCCCAGACCAAGTACAGCCGCTTACAGGCCATTGGGCTATATCATCTCTTAGAGCAAGCGGCGGGTAATCTCACCCAAGAGTTAACGACCTTAGAGGCCAGTCTTGAGCAACTGTCCCCTGTGGTGAATCTACCTGTGGATAAGGTTAAAAAGGATTTAGAACTTTACCGCAGCAATCTGGATAAGATGATCCAAGCTCAAAAGATCATGGCGGAATTAGTTGAAGTTGAGCGGAAACGGCGGGAACAGGCGGCCAATGAAGCCAATGCCCCTACTCCCCCAGCGAGTGAGAGTCTAACGAATCCAGAATCCACCTCCGCCGAAGCCTCAAGTTAGGTTCCTAATTTTTTCAGCGATCGCATACAAAACATCAACCTCTAAGGCCTGAATCTGATTGCTCTGAAGGAAATCTAAATTGGCCTGGCGTACCTGTTCCCACTCGGCGGAATTAAGTTGATTGACAATCCCTCTCAGACCACCCCCTAAAACCATCGTCCACCAGTCTTCCGCTGCGGTCAGTTTGTGGCTGCCAATATGGCTCAAAACCTGCACTTGGGTTGCTCCCCCGGCTTCCAGCAGGGCCTGGAGTGTATCGGAATGGCGAATTCGTTCCCACGGCGTAACTGTCTTGGCTAAGTCTGGGCGTTCCGCTGCCAGTACCTCCCAAAAGGCCTGGTTTGCCGGTTCAAAAACTTTTTCTCCCCAAGACGTAATCGCTAGCTTGCCCCCAGGCCGTACCATCCGCCATAACTCTTGCACCGCTGCTTCCATATCCGGGACAAAGAAAATCCCAAAGACACAGACAACGGCATCAAAACAGCCATCGGGCAGACCCAGATTCTCAAAATCTCCACAGCGAAACTCGATATTCTTCAATCCCTTGGCCTGGGATTTTTGCCGAGCCAGTTCTAGCAGAGATTCCGCTAAATCAACC
Source organism: Pseudocalidococcus azoricus BACA0444 (assembly GCF_031729055.1). Lineage (NCBI taxonomy): Bacteria > Bacillati > Cyanobacteriota > Cyanophyceae > Acaryochloridales > Thermosynechococcaceae > Pseudocalidococcus > Pseudocalidococcus azoricus. The sequence continues at coordinate 31,253 of NZ_JAVMIP010000020.1, forward strand.
CCCATAATATGGCCTGTGGGGCCAACACGAATCGCCGCCGGAATAGCCGAAGCCCCACTGCCACAACACACATCTAAAACCTGAGCACCGGGCCGCAGCGAAAGCTGATCAATAGTTTGCTGGCCATAGCGATTCCAGAATGATAAGGCTGGAGCATCAAAGTAATCTGAGGCGGCATTAAACACCGTTTTGGCTCTGGTGAGCATTTCTTCTTTTTGGCTACTCATAGATCGTTCACCCCCGCTTTGGTCTTAATTATCAGCTAGCTTGCCGAAAATCATGACTCTTGGCAAGGAGTTTTACTGGAACGGTTGACCTCTGAGCTTGGATATTCGACCTCTGAGAGGCGTTTCTTTCATGCTTTGACTACTCAAGAGTTATTTTACCTAACGACTCAAATCAGCGGCGGTAGTCAAAAATAGGCTGCAAACAAATGATCTCTGCACCGTCCACAGCACCAATATGTTAAGTATCACGACAATCTCTGCCCAAGGCCTACAGAAGAAGAAAGATAAGCCCTGATTGAGATTATTTATTCAGGAGGAAGACAAATTTACGAGGTAGCAAACGTGGCTCATATCTAGTTTGCTGGACTTGGTAAACAGGAATAATGCGATCTGCATGGATAACAAGAAAATCATTCTCATGATCTAGATCGACAGCCTCTATTTCATTCTTGTCATCAATTGAGCAAAACATAGCCAAGGTATCTAAAAGAGAATTAGGTTTAACTTGATTGATATGCCTCAGCCCTAAGTCCTTTGTTTGACAAGGTTCCCATAACCCATTACTCATTGTTTTTGTTCCAGTAACCCCGCAAAACGAAAAGCTTTTGCCCGCATTATTGTTCCACCAAAGCTCAATCTCAGATAGATTACTATTGTTCTGAGGGTTAGTGTAGCTCTTTCCCCATCGGATAGAACTGGGTGAATATGAGTTTGAGGAGATTTTACAAGCTTCCAGATTTGTCATGGCTGATTGGTGTCTAATTTTAAGTAGGATATCAGGTTTCTTGCGCTTAATTATCTATTTGGGCTGCTGGCTTGTAGCATTATGTAACATGGTGATGTAATTTCGTCCAAGTGCAGAAGTGGCAGAAGAAATTGATTTAACGAAGCTTGTTATTGAAGTAGACACTGAACTAATCCAAGAGGGATCAGAACCCTTTCAACGTCCTCTAGCGGCGTACATGAAAATTGCACAGCGTTTGCAACCTAGAAGCAGTTCTATGCTTCAATGGGATCCACTTTTCAACATCGTTAATCACATATACAGTGAACTGTACCGTCCATCTGATCTTCACATGCCACCTATGCATGTAGGTGTGTTTATGTTTCGGGACGTGTTCTTTTCTCTGCGGATTCCAGTGATTTATGGTTCACCTGTAATCAATCCAATCAATTTCTTAACCGATGTACCTGAGATACAAAAACGATGGCTGTTTACTGATACACAGTCTGGGTTGGCTTTTTTTGATCAGGTTATTGACCTAATGGATTTTGTATATGGACTCGATGATCTAGAGAAAATAGGGCAACTACCAGATAAAACGGTGGAATGGTGGTATCTGGCAAAACAACAACTTGAGGCAGCAGCAGCAACAGTATTAGGTTCATTTAGCAAATATGCTGTAATTCAGAATTGCTGTATTGCGACAGAACTACTGCTGAAAGGTGCTCTCATGGCTCAAGGAATTGACGAGAAGACCTTGGCGAGCAAGAAACATGGCTACGGACATAATTTAGAGAACTTAGTAGATAAAACCGCTGGACATTTGCCCAATTTTGATCGAGAAACGGTGTTACTTGTGGTGAAACAGCTCCCAGACTATGTTGAAAGTCGCTATGAAGCCAAAGACTTCTCACGATTAGATATTGGAAGCTTCTTGATGAATATCCAATTCATTAGCGGTGAAATTCTACGTCAGTTTTCCGATCGCAACTTTCGTGCAGACTTTATAGCCATGCCAGACGATACTTGGGACTTGACTCATCGAGCATTTCCACAACAAACAAAATGATGCGATTCAACGAAACCCTAGCTGCAAACAGATAGCCTCGGATCACCTCTCTACCACCATATGGATCAGCGTAACTATACTATTAGGTGGAAAAATTCTGTCTAAAAGTATCGTTGAGGTGTTTAGGCAGAATGTCAAGTTTCCACTCAATAATTACACAGGGAAAAATGTAGGAAGTTGCTGCCCGGCCTGGACTTGGCGGGGCTAGTTATTCCACGCTAATCTGATCTACACCCCTCGAATGTTCGACCTCTGAGCTTGAATGATTGAGCTTTGAGAAGTTTTTCTCTCACAGTTTTTGGGCTGCTGACACCACATAAAAGCTACTCAAGTGTTGCTAGTTTTTGCAATACCTGACTTACGGACAGCACAGGGACTAAGCTAGTAGAAAAATAAGCGTCGCGGGTAACAATTGCATCTAAGCTCTGAGTTGATGCACACGCAATTTGCACCGCATCCTCAAAATCTAATGTAGTGGATGTCAGCGCTAGTTCTAATGCAGAACGATCAACGGGGCAAATTTCCATAGCTGACAATGTGATTTCTATTACTTGTCTTGCCCGTTCAATACTTTGAGTATGCCGTCTTGCAATATAAAAAATATCTGTTAACGTTGTCGCCGTAGCATAACTAATAATCTCACCAGAGGCTATCTCCTGAAATAATGCTTCCGCATCAATAAAAAACGGTGCTCTTTCCAGTAAGAAGTCCAGAATGATATTGGTATCAACTAAAACTCTCATTATGTATATTTTTCTACCAATCGCTCTCCTAACATAGCTTGAACTTCAGCATCTGTAGGCGCAGGCTGATCTGATTTTAATAATCCCCGCATTTGATTAATCAGTTCTGTCCGTTCCGCACGTAAACGCCCTTGAATAGAACTACTGGGAATATAAACAGATGGCTCTACAACTGACTCTGTTTGACTGGTCTGATGGTTGAGTTCTTCCTGAAGGGACTCAACAATGAGATTTACCAGAGTCAACCGATCGCTCAGCGATAATTTAAAGGCTTGTTCTTTAACTTCTTTCAGTGACATAAGGAAATGCTAACCAACGCTAATATCTAAAATTTTAGTCGTCATTTCTCTATAACGAACAATGAACCGGGAGGCGAGACCGACAAGTTGGCTATACTGCTACTTCCAAAATACAAAGCAGCCAGCTATTTATTGGACGGAAAACTTTGTCTAAAAGTATCTTTAAGGTGTTGAGACTAAATGTCAAGTTTCCTCTTAATAATTACACGGGTAAAAATATAGGAGGTTTCCGCAGGGCCTGGAATTGGCCTGGCTACTGGGTCAGAAGTCAAAGTATTTTTTGATCCTCAATTTCTGGAAAGAGCGGTTCTAGATAATCGTCCTTCCCAGGATTAGCTGTTTTGGTGTAAGTGTTGTGTTTTAGGTTGGCGCAGTGTTTTTAATCATCCAGAGGATGCTTCCGTAACGGGACGGTCGCCAATGGCATCATAACCTTGGGCCCCGAAGATTGCTTCAGGATGGCGATAATATTTAATTTCAATTAGGTTGTGAAATGGATCCGCTAGAAAAAAGGTTTTGTGCTCTAACAGAGAATTCTGAAAGCGGTTTTTGGGGGGGTGAAAAAATCCTAATTGCTGCTGTCCTACCTGGTTGCGCAGTCTTTCCCAATCAGCTTCGGCAGTAAAAATCAAACCAAAATGACGGGGATAAATGCTTTTGGGTGGCTCAAGGGGATCGGTAGTCACATGGGCAACCAGTTGATGACCATACAGATTCAGGATTAAACAATGGGCATTCTCACGACCTGAGGTACACCCCAGGCCCTCAACATAATAGGCTTTGGTATCGCTGATATTGGAGACCGGGAAGGCCAGATGAAACAATACGGTTGACGTGAGCATCGGACTTGCCGAGGTTCCTGCTGTTGGTGTTTCAATGATCTTTAGGTTGCTCATGATTTAGGATGTCCCCACCAATTAGACTCCTCAATTATCGCGATTGCTTAGGAATCAGGAGTCATCAAGCTCAACAGATAAACTCAATTCGCTAGAAATAATCCCTTGACTACCTTGATTTTTAGGTTGCATCGTCTAAGCTATCCAATAAGGCATTTGTCCCAATAGGAAGTTTTGATGAACGTCGTTGCCCCCAATTCCCTACTTTCTCCCCAGGCCCCCACTACCGCCATCAATCCGCACCTCGCTAGTCAAGCTCCCCAAGTTAAATTTCAAGTTGTTCACTGGATTGCCGGCCGCTTTCGGATTCGGATTCCTCGCCTAGGCTATGACGTGGAATATGGGGAAAAACTGCTCCACGTTGTCAGCCAAATTAACGCCGTTACCTCTGTGCGTGTGAATCCTCCTGCTCGTTCCCTAGTTGTGGCATATGATCTCAAAGTTTTGGGCTACTCCATGGCTGTGATCCAGGCCGAGATCTATCAATCCATTGAATTAGCCGCTGTTTTACCCGATGTTCCCCTCCTGGCGGCCGAAGTCGATAGTTGCCAACCCGAAGCCGAAACGGTGAATCTTTGGGAGCGGATGGGGTTACCTGCCTTAAGTTTAAGTTTGAGTTTGGCGGCCTTGTTGGGCGTGCCGATCCCTGGGGTGGTTATTGGCGGGGTGGTGATGGCAGCGGCCCTTCCAGCAATGAAGCGGGCCTGGGATTCCTTAGTACAAGATCGGGAGTTAACCATTGATTTCCTGGATGCCTTAGCCATTTCCCTACATACGGCCCAAGGGCATTACTTTGCGCCAGCCTTTATGTTGGGCTTGATTGAAGGGGGCGAGGCGATTCGAGATTTAACGGCTAGGGGTTCAGAACGGGCCTCCTTGGATTTATTGGATTGCTTGGGTAAATTCGCCTTTGTGGAACGGGATGGGGTCGAGGTTGAAATTCCCGTCAAAGAGGTGGTCGTGGGGGATCGGGTCGTGGTCTATCCAGGCGATCAAATTCCGGTGGATGGGATGGTGATTAAAGGCACGGGCCTGGTGGATCAATGCAAACTGACGGGGGAATCAGTTCCGGTAACTCGCACTGAGGGGATGGAGGTCTTTGCTTCGACGCTCTTAGTTGAAGGGCAGATGGTGATCTTGGCAGAACGGGTCGGCAACCAAACGCGGGCCGGGGTGATTGTCGGTTTAATGCAGGCCGCTCCCGTCCATGATACCCGGATTGAGAATTATGCCGGGATGATTGCCAACCAGGCTGTGATTCCAACCTTAGGCATTTCGGCGGCGGTGGGCTTACTCTCTGGGGACTTGAACCGAGCCATTGCCCTGTTGACCTTAGATTTAGGGACGGGGATTCGGGTTTCGGTCCCAACGACCATTCTTTCCGCTCTCACCTATGCGGCCCAACATGGGGTCTTAATTCGCAGTGGGCGGGCGATTGAACTCTTGGCTCGGATTGATACGGTTGTCTTCGATAAAACTGGCACTCTGACCCAAGGCCATGCCGGTGTCACCGATATTGTCGTGATGCATCCGGACTATACTGGGCCGCAAATTTTAGCCATGGCTGCCAGTGCGGAACAGGGGTTAACCCATCCCGTAGCTACGGCGATTGTCCGCCAGGCCCAGCATGATCATTTAGAACTAACCGACTGTGAAGATTGGGAATACAAGGTTGGCCTGGGGGTTGTCACAAGGGTGCAAGGCATCAATCTCTTGGTCGGTAGCCGCCGGATGATGAAGGAATATGAGATTGACCTGACGGATTTAGAACACCACCATCCTGAACTGCAAACCGGACGCAATTCCCTGGTTTATGTGGCGGGTGATGGAAAACTTTTGGGCGTGATTCTCTACAGTGATCCGATCCGGGCTGAGAGCAAAGAAATTATCCAAGAACTCCAAGGCGCGGGCATTACCCCCTATATGCTCAGTGGGGATGTGGGGCGGGTGGCCCAGGCCGTGGCGGTCGAGTTGGGCATCCAACAAAAGCACATCTATGCCGAAGCCTTCCCCGAGCGCAAAGTCGAAGTCGTCAAAGGGTTGCATGAATCCGGGCGAGTGGTGGCCTTCTGTGGGGATGGGATTAACGATTCTGCCGCTTTAGCCTATGCCGATGTTTCGATTTCTTTTGCGGGGGCGACTGATATTGCCCGGGAAACGGCCGATGTGGTGCTGATGGAAGATGATTTGCGAGGACTTACTCTGGCGATTCGGATTGCCAAACAGGCCATGGATATTGTCTGGCAAAATACAGCGATTGTGGCCATTCCCAACTTAGGGGCAATGGTGTCCGGGGTTGTTTTCGCCTTAGATCCGATTCTGGCAGTGGTGATCAATAACGGGACGGCAATTTTAGCTGAACTGAATGGTTTGCGTCCCCTGGTGGGCCCTGGAGGAGCATTACCCTTGGCGGCGGCGAAAGACCCCCAGCAATTCTTGGAGGAATGGGAAGCGATTCACCCCAGCCAGCCCGTGCATCATAATTCCCATCATGAGTCTGAACAGTCTTCAACGTCCATTGAAGTGACTCCTGCCGCGGTTTAAATTAGGTATGGGATTGCATCATGTGTCAATTCGCACGGCCCAGATTCACCAGGCCCTGGCCTTTTATGAACTTCTTGGCTTTACGGTAGAAGTCCGATTCACGACGGGGGAGACTTTAGCCTGCTGGATGACCGGTCTGGGAACAAGGATTGAGTTAATTCAAATTCCCCGTCCAGCCCCGCCGCCCGATGCCTTTGGTGATCCCCACTATGTTGGCTACTACCACCTGTCCTTTGATCTGACGGATCACTTGGAACCCGGTCAAACCTTGGCAGATTGGTTAGCTAGTTTGGAACTTAGGGTAAAAGAACAAGGCCTGGCCTGGAAAATGCTCTTACCCGTCACAGAACAAATGATCGGAGATCAGGTTTATGATGTTGCCTTCATTCAAGATCGGGATGGCCTGCCTCTAGAATTCTTAGAGCAAAAATCTCCCCCTGTATAAACTACTCTGGGTGGTTGATGGGCCAATAGTCCCCGTATTTTGACCGCAGCGTTTCCCAGGCCTGGACTTGTCCCGGAGCATATTCCCCTGGTTTGCCCCACTGTAAAAAAGCACTTAAGGCTGGTTTGTCCTCAGTTCTCATAAAGCGAATCGCATAGGTGGGAAAGTTACCCCGCTTGGCCTGGCCTGCTTCAAACTTGACGGCGATCACTTGGTCTAAATTCAAATGAAATTCAAACTCACCCGCGTGCATATTGGCATATCGGCCTTGGGGTAAATCGGCATAAAACACTTTGGTCAGGGGGGCCTGGATTTCCAGAACGGCTACATCATTGGTGACGACTAAACGCAATCGTCCCAGAGACTCGCAATCGGCTAAAAATGCTTCTAAGGCTGCGGGGAATTCTCTCATGGCCTGTTTTCCTTTGCTGATCCACTTCCCCTATTGTTTCACACTCAATTCTGGCCGCAAGGACTTCAGCACTAATGCGCGCAGATATGGAGATAGCTGGCCTGGAGATAAAGTTTTAAAATTACCAAAATATAAATATTTTTTATCTATGATGGGTATAGTAGTTTCGGGTTGGTTATGGACGCGCCTTCAATACACCAGGCCTGGCTTGTTTTATACCAGAAAGGGGAGGTAGTCGCTAAACATTCCTTAGAGGGTCAACTGGCCTGGAATATTGGCCGCAGTAAAGAGTGTGACATTACAGTTCCTGACCAATATGTTTCTCGCATCCAAGCTGTTCTGAAATGTATTCCCGGAGAGCCGCTGCCAACATACACGATTCAAGATATTTCTAGTCGCAATGGCACTCTAATCAACGGTGTAAAAAGTCAAGGAGCAGCCTGTCTATATCACGGGGACATCATCATGATGGGAGACACAGATATGGTGTTCCGTTGCCCAGCCTTAACAAAATCTATCCTTGAAGAACTCCAGGCCCAGTCAGAAGAAGGCTCTGCCCCAAACTAAACAAAAATTGATCAGGGCTTTTGCATTAGATTTGTAGCCAATAGTTGCTCGATCCACTTCATTACTTCCTGCCTTACTGACCCGTCAGATTAATAAATTCCCTGCATCCATCCCCATCATATGTTGCTCAAATAGGAGTGGTTATGTTTTTTTCACTGCCACTATTATAGCGTTACTCATTCAGGGTTGAATAGGGACAAGTCAGGAAATGCTTTATGGGCAGTCTTTCTAAGATTTCTACTCTCTCAGAACAGCCTGCGTAACGCTATAACTGCATATTATTCACAATGGGAAGCTCTTATGCCATACTCCATTACCGACTAATTTTTAACATCTGATTCCCACCCTTTTGAAACTCATACCCTACAAGTTGAACTTGCACATCATAGCCTTTGTTAGATAAATCTTCTAAAACATGATCAAGGTACAAGGATTGTTCACCGGCAAGGTTCAGTAATGGAAAAATTCTCACCTCTGGAGAAATTCGCATCAGTTCATAAATCGAAGCCAAATGAAAATCAAGGGATAACTGTTCTGAATATAAGAAGAGCAAATGAGAACATAGACACAATTGAAATTGATCACCAGAAAATTCTAGGTTTGGCAAAGATTGGCATAAATACCGCCCTGAAACTCTTCCAGATTCATAGTCTAATAAAAACTTTTCCATTGCGCCGAGACGAGACTTGCCAAGCTCATCGGCATTTTCGAAGTTCTTCCAGATGTAGTGACTAGAGTTTTGCTTCACCTGTGAAATCACTAACTCGTAAGTAGCTCGAACACGCTGCTCAATTTGTTCAGTGGAAAATTGATAAATCGGATCAATAGATACAACAGAGTGACCTAGCTCAGTCATCTCAGCATTAAAACTAGCTGGGCCATCGCCACATCCGAGAATTTTTAGGTTTAAATCTATTTCTGATAGATTAAACATCAACTTGTATTCTTCTAATGTTCTGCCCCAAGGAACAACTTCTTCAAGTTTCATTTATAAAAAATCTCAAGACATCTCTTCTGGTACAAATTCAAGCCAAATAATAGGTAATTATATCAAAGTTTTTTCCATATCCCCCCAAATACGGATAGAGATTTAAGTCGATTTGTTCATGCCATAGTTTTATGGTCATAAAGGTGGTGCTGCTCATTTCCAAGCATGATTACTATATAGGTAACACTATTTTATCCATTAATCCAGTCTCCTAAGTGTTGACAACAGGGCAGGAAGTAAGCAGCTAAAACATCATCAATAGACCAAAACTCTTCATAACAATTTTGAGAACAGTAACAGCCAATAAAGACCAACAGTAGATCACGCAGGGGAATTTCCGATTGGGCCAGGGGATGCAGATAGAGACTGTTCACCACATTTTGTAAATAGACTAAATTACAAATCATGGCCGCAAATATCCCGGTGGGTTGGTGCAGGTTGGGAGCATAGGCCTGGAACTCCTGAAAAAAAAGTTGATAGAGTTCTGCCAATGCGGACTTGAGGGCCAACTCATTCATGGATGCCGGGTGATCTGGGCCTGGGGACTGTTGCCATTCTTGCCATAGCTCGGTTTCCAAAAGACTGGGTTGAGAAATAGATAGACTGATCTCTAGAAGAGGTTGCAAGACTCGCAAAAACAGAAAGTCAAGATCTAAGAGGGATAAATCTAACTTAGTCGGGCTATTGGCAAACACCGAGGAGCTTTGTAAACTATCTACTTCGGCAGGAAAATGACAAACAAACTTAAATTCAGCCACATCCGCAAGCATTTCACCAAGCAAATGGGTAAAGAGAAAGCCTAAGCGTTGCTGAACTTCACCATGGAAAAATAACCTTGCCCGCGCCTGATCTAACTGGACTTGCCCCTGATGCCAATCAAATAACTCGCGACAGGCCAGGGGGCCATAGGGCGTATAGGCTGTTTCCCCCGGCCAGAGGGGCGCGCCACAATCACTTAAAAATTCATAATCATTCAAGAAACTGGTCAGCCAAAGTTGCCAATGGTGGCCCCAAATATCATGAATTAAAAAGGCTTCTGCTTTAGCCGTGGGTAAGATGCTGACAGAACGGGTTAAAATTCGGACTACGTGACTGGGTGGCAGGGCCAGATCTGCGGCTAATTCTTGCAGCCAGGCCCAATTGATTTGACTGCCCTCACAGGCCCCGAAAATTGGAAAGCGATCAAATTTTTCATAGTTAAATTGATTGAGTTTGTCCAAAAATGTTTGGATTTCAGTACGGGCCTCAGGGGTGAGTTGATTCCAGGCCTGGAAGTTCGGATGTCCTTGGGAGTTCCAGGTACAGAGACAACTGTTTTCATAACTGAGACAAAAATAGAGTTGCCAATCGGTACTGCCCCAGGCCAAGCATTCAGCCGGAATCGGTAACTCACCAAAAATTGCCTGAAACACCCTCAATGCCGAGGTTTCCTGGATGGCCTGGCGGAGTCGTTTCATGACCCGATGATGTTGGCTAAATTGGCTCTCTAACTGACTGAGTTCCTGCTTAAACGCCTTCAAGGTTTCTGCGGGTAAGTCAAACCAAGCCCAGAGTTCTGTAATCGCATCAATCCTGGTTAAGGCTGGCGGAATGGGTTCCGGTTGAAATCGCTGCAGAGTATTGGGAATTATCGTGCCATACCACTGGGCTGCCCCAAGATGGGGATAGTGACTCAAGAGAATACAGGCCTGGGCAAAGGTTAAGCGCACCCCTACGGGAATATCTTGCATCTTGGGGATATGAGATTGGAGGGGATGGGCCAACCGATCCAATTGGGCCCGAATTTCTAGGAGCCGTTTCTGCCGGGCCTGGGAGAGGTGGGGGTCTTCAGCTAATTCCGCCTCAGTCGGGACTGCTTTGGCTAATTTGAGCGCTTCGGCTAACAGGCTTTGTTCTAAATGGGTTGGGTGGGGCAAGATCGGCGTAACCACAGCGGCGCATCACTCTAGATCATGACCTAATTGTAGTTTTCCATTGAGAACCCTGAATCTCTGCCTACCTGGACAGTGCCAATCTGGATGCAGTTTTAGTTTATTTGCGTTCATTATCATCGTAAGGATTATGAAGATAGAGTTGGTGATTGGGTGATGACTGGGACAGAAAAACAAAGATGATCGGTAAGCCATGAGAGCAACTGATTAAGCAGGAAACAACTTAGCCTCAAAATAAGTCCGAAGAGCTTGAAAGTTCTGCCATTGTTCTCTCCTCATAGGATTCAGTAGTTAAGCAAAAACTAATTTTCCTAAGGATCAGGGATAAATCTACAGGAAGACCTAAGGGCCTGGGTAAGTAGGCGTTGATATTGGTCATTCTTAATCGTATAGCTGCCAAATCGAGCCAAGTGCGGATTATTTAATTGAGCATCAAAGAGCATAAATCCCTGCTGTCGGAGATGTTCAACTAGCTTAACCAGGGCCACCTTCGAGCCATCAGTAATTCGATAAAACATAGACTCCCCAATAAAAATCCCCCCAATCGCAATCCCCAAAATTCCCCCAGCTAATTCATCTCCTTGCCAGGCCTCAAAACTATGGGCCCAACCCGCATCATGGAGGGCAAAATAAATCTCAATTAACTCTGAAGAAATCCACGTTACCTCTCGATTTGCGCACCCATAAACCACTCCGGCAAAATCTTGATTGATTGCGGTATGGAACTGGTGTCGATTTAAAACCCGCTGTAACGAACGGGGATAATGAAACCGATCATCAAGGGGAATTAAGGTACGTTGAGGAGCCGTGTACCATCCCAGGATACCCGCTTCATCCATAAGGAAGTGGCCCGTGGCATAGCCTTGAATAATTTTTTTAATCAGTTGGGAATCACCCATCATTGATCAGTGGTATTAGTCGGCCAAAGTTGCTTTTGTTGCTTGCGAATTCTCTTTTCTCAACCGCGAGTATCAGGAGTATAGAGGCCATAAAATCGTTTCAGACGATGGGATAGGAGAATATCCAACTTAATACCTCCCGTTGATTTCGATTGGACAAACTGAGAATCTCCTCAATTAAATTCTCAACATCTACTCGTCTAAAGTCTCCTTCTTGAACTTTGAGGGCGGTTTCTTGATCCCCAAGATCTAAATCTTGTCCATACAGATCAGGATCAATATCAGTCGGTGTGAGAGTCATAGGGCCGGGCCTGGCTTAAAATCAAATCAACCGCATGGCTATTGCCGATCATATCCCGTTGACTTACCTGTGATTGACTCCTCTATCCTAACCATTGAAAACTCCCCGATCTGGCGGCCCTTTACCCAAATGAAAACTGCGGATCCGCCCCTATTCGTTAAAAAAGGCTCTGGGATGACCTTAGAGTTAGGGGATGGACGGCAAATCTTAGATTGCATTTCCAGTTGGTGGGTGACGATTCACGGCCATAGCCACCCCATCCTAGCCCAGGCCCTTACGGAACAGGCCCAACAACTCGAACAGGTCATTTTTACCGCCTTTACCCATGAACCAGCGGAAACCCTGGCCCAAAAACTACTAGACCATTTACCCCAACATTTACGGCGGGTCTTCTTTTCTGATAATGGTTCCACGGCCGTTGAAGTTGCCCTCAAAATGGCCTATCAATATTGGCAGCGACTCGGAGAACCCCAACGGACTCGCTTTCTTGGCTTTACAGGCGGTTATCACGGCGACACCCTTGGGGCCATGGCCATGGGACAAAGTTCTCCTTGGTGGCATCCCTTTCAACCCTTGTTAATGTCCTTAGAAACGATCCCTTTTCCAGCCACATTTGATCAGGATCCAGCCGTTGAGCAAAAAGAAGCCGCATCGTTGGCCTGTTTATCACACTTACTTAATCAACATCCCCAAGAGTATGCCGCCATTTTTATTGAACCACTGGTGCAGGGGGCCGGTGGAATGCGGATGTGTCGGCCAGAGTTTTTACAACGCTTACAAGCCCTAGTCCATGAGTTTCATGTGCTCTTGGTCTATGACGAGGTGATGACTGGCTTTGGACGCACTGGCGAACTTTTTGCAACCCTGAAATCTGCCACTCAACCAGATTTAATTTGCCTCTCCAAAGGCCTGTCGGGGGGCTGTTTACCCTTGGCTGTGACGATTGCAACTGAGGCAATTTACCAGGCCTTTTATGATGATGCCCTTGAAAATGCCTTTTTCCATAGCCATTCCTATACAGGAAATCCCTTGGCCTGTGCAACGGGGGTCGCCTCCCTCAAACTGTTAGAACATCAGCCGCAAATCTATCAGCGTTTGGAATCCCTCCACCGTCAGTTGGCCGTCCACTATCTCCAAGATCAGCCCTTAGTGGAAAACTTACGATTTTGCGGCACAATTATGGCTTTTGAGATTAAAACTAATACCCAGGAAGACTATTTTAGTGATTTGGGGCCTTGGTTGCGCCAGGAGTTTTTAGCGGCGGGCTTGTTGTTACGTCCCTTGGGAAAAACGATTTATTTACTCCCCCCCTATTGCGTCACAGAATTAGAACTGGAGAAAATTTATCAAACCCTGCCTCAGGTTTTAGCTAAACTCGCAAAGTTGCACTCACTCATTCCCGCTTGATGAACGCTCTAATTTGCCTTGTAGCCAGTCCCAGGCCTGGTGAATGGTGTTGACCTGTTCGCATTCAGGAATTTCAGGACGTTGAATCATAATCACCGGCAGTTGCAGTTGGCGGGCGGCGATGATTTTGCTGTAGGTCGCTACTCCACCGCTGTTTTTACTCACCATCAGGTTAATGCGGTATGCGGCCAAAAGCGCTAGTTCATCCGCCAAGGCAAAGGGGCCCCGTTCTAGCCGTAATTCTCCCTTGGGTATCTCAGAGCCGCTGGCCGGTGGGTCAATCATCCGCATTAAAAACCAACCTGGCACAGCCCGATAGTGATGGAGTTCCTGCCGGCCAATGGTCAGAAAAATCCGATTCCCCCGGCCTGGGATTTCTTGGGCGGCCTCGGTGTGACTGTGAACAACCAGCCAATAATCTCCTGCTTCAGGTTGCCAGGCCGGGCGCGTTAATCTTAGATAGGGAATTTGAGCCACTTGACAGGCCTGAATGCCATGCTCCGTTATTGTGCTGGCAAAGGGATGGGTTGCATCAATCACGGCTGAGATACTTTGCTGGGCCAAATAGTCCCGCAGGCCCGAGATCCCCCCAAACCCACCAGAGCGCACTAAGCCCAGCGGCATCTGTGGCATTTCTGTCCGGCCCGCCAAGGAGGAGATCACCACCAGGCCTGGCTTTGTCACCAGCAACCCTGCTAAGTCTCGGGCCTCACCCGTGCCACCTAAAATTAAAATCCGCTTGAGCAAGTTTTGGGCCAACTCCAACTCCATATCCGTAAGTTCTCTGTATCTTAGGGGGTGCAATTGTCAATAAATTGAATTGTTGCGACTCGCCGACAAATTTAGTAAGATGACTATCAATAACCCTGGCTAATTGCGAGGTGAAAAATGGCTGCCTATACCGCAACTGCCCTCAAAGCCGAATTAAATGAAAAAGGATGGCGGCTCACTCCCCAGCGGGAAACAATTCTCACGGTCTTTCAAAATCTTCCCAAGGGAACCCACCTGAGTGCAGAGGATTTGTACGAACGCCTGCAACAGGAAGACAGCCCCATTAGCCTCTCGACTATCTACCGCACCGTCAAACTTATGACCCAAATGGGTATCCTCAGAGAACTAGAGTTAGCCGAAGGTCACAAACATTACGAACTGAACCAACCCCATCCCCACCACCATCACCATTTAATCTGCATTAAATGTAGTCGTACCATTGAATTTAAGAATGACTCAGCCCTGAAAATTGGGGCCAAAGTGGCTCAGAAAGAAGGCTATCATCTCCTCGACTGTCAGTTGTCTATTCATGCCATCTGCCCTCAATGTCAACGGTCTTTGATTCCCTAATGGGCCTATTTACAGATCTCGCAAACAAGATTAACGGTATTGGCTCCTTGACTCAGGTTTTGGGTCTGGGAATAGTTGGCAGTCTCTTGATCCCATGGGGGGCTGGGGCTGTGGAATTTCCCGATGGTCGCGTCGCCTTTGATCTGCCGCCCTACTTTAATGACGCTTCGACCCCTTACCCAACGGTTTTTTACCCCGACCCGATCTATTATTTTGTCCTTTCCCTGTCGCCCCAGGCCGGGGAACCCCTCCAACGGGTTGTGATTAAGCCCCTCACTAATCAAGAAGCCATTTACTTTGTCCCCGAACGCACCCAGGCCTTTGGCAAACAACCCCCTGGCCGGCAATTTTCCTTGGGAGCCGTTACCGTAAACCCCGATACCTACGATGTAACCATAAACTTTCAGCCGCCCATTCCTCCCGGTGAAGTTGTAACCTTGGCCCTGTCCCCAAACCGCAACCCGGCCTTAGATGGGGTCTATCAATTTGGAATTACGGCCTTTCCGGTGGGGGGCGACCAGGCCATCGGTCAAGACATTGGCACAGCCCGTCTGACGTTTTATCGGGGTGGAGATTCTCGCTAGTGGCCTGGCAATTCCCAATGCTTCCACCCCCTTTAAGGCCTGGGGATAGATTAGCGGTGATTCTGCCGAGTGGGGCCTTACGGGAGACAACCGGATTCCAGGCCGGGATTGAACTCTGGCAACAACAGGGGTATCAGGTTGATGTTCATCCTCAATGCTCAGCATCTTGGGGCTATTTAGCGGGTGCAGATCAACAGCGACGGGAGGCTTTACGGGCTGTGCTTCTTGATCCAAACATTAAAGGCATTCTCTGTGGGCGGGGCGGCTTTGGAGCGACGCGGTTACTTGAAACCTGGGCCTGGCCGGAACATTCCCCCAAATGGTTAATTGGTTTCTCAGACATTACGGCTCTTCTCTGGAGTTATGCCAGTTATGGGGTCGTGGGGATTCATGGGCCGGTCTTAACGACATTGGCGGCGGAACCCCTGTGGACTAGAGCGCGCCTCTTTAACCTGGTTCAACATCAAGCAGTCGCCCCTTTGCACGGCCAGGCCTGGGTGGGTGGGGTTGTCCAGGGGATACTTTGGCCGGGTAACTTGACGGTGGCCAGTCATTTATTGGCAACTCAGCAATTACCGGCCTGGTCGCGGGTGATCTTAGCCTTAGAGGATGTTGGCGAAGCCCCCTATCGGCTGGATCGAATGTTAACCCAATGGCGACAAACTTCAGCATTTCAGCAGGTGGTGGGCCTGGCCTTGGGCCGCTTTAGTCAATGTGATCCCCCCGGCGCAAGTCCAAGTTTGGCTGTGGTTGAGGTTCTGAAGGATCGGTGCTGTGACCTGGGTATTCCGGTGGTGGCTGACCTGCCCTTTGGCCATGATGGGGAAAATGCCGCTTTGCCCGTGGGTGTGCCGGTGGAGTTGGATGGCAACCAGGCCCGCCTATCTCTGCTTGAGGCCAAAAGCCACCCCTAGATGTAGTACATGATGTCCAGTTGGCGTTTGGCGAGACGGCGTTCACACAAATCCTGCAAGGTATAGTCCTGTAGCACTTGGTTAGCTGCACCCCAGGCCTCGCGCCAAATTTCCCGCACGACCCCTTGATCAATGGTTTCTGGAGTTGTGTTGGAGCCTTTGTTTTGATTCTCCAGGCCCTCAATGCAATCCATGACTTCAAACAGGGAGGTTTTCCAAGGTTCTTTGGCTAAAATATATCCCCCCTTGGCCCCGCGAATACTGCGAATAATCCCCCGCCGCCGCAGAGTTGCCAGCAGTTGCTCTAAGTAGCGGTCAGGAATGTCGTGGAGGGCAGCGATTTGGCGAATTTGCAGTGGTTCTTGTTCCCGATAGGCAGCCGCCAACTCTAACACAGCCAGCAGCGCATATTCACTTTTACAGGAGAGTTCCATACCAATTGGGTTCTCAGGGGAAGGTCTCTATCCTGAATTATAGGCCGGATACCCCCGTTCTCTACCGGAAATTAGGGGATTAATCAGCCTGATGATGCCCTAGCACTTGGTACACCTGCTTTTGTTCAAAGAGAAGCACTAAGTCCCGATTCAGTTGATTAGATTCCGCTTCTTGGTGGAGGATTTTCAGGGCGACTCCTACGGGTAAGCTCTTTTTGTAGGGCCGATCTGCCGCTGTCAAGGCATCATAAATATCGGCCACGGTTAACATCTGTGTTTGGAGGGGAATATCCGCAATCCCCAGGGGGTAGCCTTGACCATTCAACCGTTCGTGGTGGCCATAGGCAATGATTGGGACATTTTTGAGGTCACTTGTCCAAGGAATTCGCCGCAGAAATTCATAGGTATGGGTGACATGGGATTCAATCGCCAGCCGCTCTTGGGGGGTGAGGTTACCGCGCCGGACGAGGAGTTGCTCCAGTTCTGCCATTGTCACTAGGGGTTGGAGGCGACCGTTAATGTCTTTATATTGCCAACTGGTTAGCTCTTGTAAAATCCCGAGGGGTTCTTCAGCTAAGACTTTGGGTTCATTGGCAATCTCTATCACCTGCCAATAGCGATCTAGTTCCTGAAGTTGGGCTTGTAATTGGTGATCAAATTGCCGGAGTTGTTGGCAGTGATCGCAAGTTCCCGCATCAGGGTCATGGTGGGGATTGGCCTGAAGATAGTCCAGCTTGGCCTGGTTACATTCCAACTCTAAGGTGCGGCGAACAAAATGAAAGCGTTGGCGAATGATTTCCAGTTGGAGGGGGTAGAGTTTTTTCTCTTTGCTTAAAATGACTTCAGGAACCCCCACCTTGCCAAAATCATGCAGAAGGGCCGCATAGCGCAGTTCTTGCAATTGTCGCTGATCAAACCAGGCCCCGCCAAAGCCCCCCACTCCAGCTTGTTGATTAACTTCTTGAGCTAGAGATAGGGTCAGGTCGGCAACGCGCTCAGAATGGCCAGCGGTGATTTTATCCCGAGCTTCAATGGCCTGAACTGAGGCGGTGACAAAGCCCTCAAATAGTTTCTCAATACTTTCGAGGAGATGATTGCGTTCAATGGAGACAGCGGCCTGGCTGGCTAGAGACCGTAAAATCGCCTCTTCCCAATGACTGTAGGCAACCGTAACATCCGAGGCATTATCAGGCGTAATTTTAATGTCGGCGCGGATTTTTCGGTTTAGCAGTTGTAGCACGCCAATAATTTCGCCTTCGGTATTTTGCATCGGAATCACTAGGACCGAGCGAGTGCGATAGCTCAGATTGTCATCAAAGGAACGATTAAATTGATAGGTCTCGGCCGGGGAGATTTCATAGGCATCGGCAATGTTGAGAATTTCCCCCGTCAAGGCCACATAGCCGACTAAGCTTTCTGCATTTAAGGGAATAAAAAACTCATGGAGGGATAGTTCTGGATGGGTATCATTTTGGGCTGTCTTAAACCAAAGATTGGGGGGATGGGCCTGGCGGTCAACTAAAAAAACGCTCCCGGCATCACTACAGGTAATCTCGCGACTTTTTGTCAGGATCAGGGTGAGTAGGTCGGTTAAATTGTCAGTGGCGGATAGGGCTATGCCAACGGCCAACAATTCTGTCACCAGGCCCCGTGGATCGTGACTTAAAATGTCTGCTTGGGGAGAAATCGTATGGGGAGAAGAATTCATCGGCTTAAGCTTTATTGCCGCGCCCTAGAGATAACGCACTTTCCAAGTATATCCCCTCAATTTTGGGATGGCTTCGGGAGCAAGATTTAGGTCTGACGGCGGAGGGCCTGGAGGAGGTGGGCAAAGGGGGGCGGGAGGGGGGCGGTGAGGGTTAATTGCTGGTTTGTGAGGGGATGATTGAGGGTTAATTGATAGGCGTGGAGCATTTGCCCGCTTAAGGAATGGCCGGCAACTTTTCTGGTGGTTCCATAGACCGGATCACCAGTAATCGGCCAACCGGCATGGGCTGCATGGACACGGATTTGGTGGGTTCGCCCAGTATCTAACTGAAATAAGACCAGGGTGTAATGCCCCAAACGTTCCTGCACTGACCAATGGGTAATGGCCCCACGTCCGCGCTCAAGCTCAGTTACAGCCATTTTCTTGCGATTGCTGGGATGACGGCCAATGGCGGCATTAATTGTTCCTGTTGGGGTCGGGGGAACACCTTGAACCAATCCCAGGTAGTCCCGCTTGGCTGTTCTCGCTTTAATCTGGGCCTGGAGATGTTGGAGGGCAAATTCAGTCTTGGCCACCATCATCACGCCACTGGTATCTTTATCCAACCGATGCACAATTCCCGGTCGCTGTTGCCCCCCAATTCCCGGTAAGTCAGGACAATGGGCCAACAAAGCATGAACTAAGGTTCCAGAATCATGGCCAGGGGCCGGATGAACGACTAATCCCACGGGCTTGTTAATTAAAATAATTTGGTCATCTTCATACAAAACATCGAGGGGAATCGCTTCTGGGACTAATTCACAGGCCTGGGGTGGGGGGAATTCTACGCCGATCAGATCACCAATTTGAATCGGGATTTTTTTACTCAGGCAGACTTGGCCATTGATCTGAATTTGCCCCTGTTCGATCAGAGCTTGCCACCGGGAGCGGGAAATCTCAGGATGGGCCTGGGCCAGGAATTGATCAAGGCGAGATCCAGAATGACTGGCCTGGAATAGCAAAGTTTGGGGCAGGTTCTGATCAGGGTTTAGTTCTACTTCCGTCAACTCATCCTCAGCTAAATCAGGTCTGTCTATTTCTTTTGTAGTGAGAGGGGAAAAGGACCCCTCCGGCCTGGGACTCATCATAGACTGTGGAAGCCAAAGTTTCGGGGGCTGATTAATTCATGCTAGGATAGTAAACGCTGAAAAATTCACACATCTAGGGCCTGGGGTGTCTAGGCTTGTTCCTTAGATCCACCTAGATGGCGGTTAAACCCACAGGAGAAAACTGAATGTCTGTTTTAAGTCTGGCTCAACTCTTAGAAGCCGGGGTTCACTTTGGCCATCAAGCACGCCGTTGGAATCCCAAAATGTCCCGGTATATCTTTACCGTCCGCAATGGGGTCCATATTATTGACCTCGTGCAAACCGCTCAACTCATAGATGAAGCCTACAACTATGTGCGGGAAGCCTCGGAATCCGGGAAAAAGTTTTTGTTTGTCGGGACAAAACGCCAAGCCGCTGGAATTGTCCATCAAGAGGCAGCCCGTTGTGGGGGGTACTTCATCAACCAACGCTGGTTAGGGGGAATGCTCACCAACTGGACAACCATTAAAACGCGGGTGGATCGCCTCAAAGAACTGGAGCGGATGGAAGAAACCGGGCAGATTGCCTTACGTCCAAAACAAGAAGCAGCGGTGCTCCGGCGAGAACTGGCCCGGCTACAGAAGTATCTGGGGGGAATTAAGAATATGCGCCGCTTGCCGGATGTGGCTGTGATTGTGGATGTGAAGCGGGAATATAACGCCGTTCAAGAATGCCAAAAACTGGGGATTCCGATTGTGGCTTTGCTCGACACCAATTGCGATCCAGATCAAGTGGATATTCCTGTCCCGGCTAACGATGATGCAATTCGTTCGATTAAGCTAATTGTGGGCAAGTTGGCCGATGCGATCTATGAAGGGCGGCATGGGCAAGTGGAAGAGGTAGATTTAGCCGATGGGGCCGATGAGGATTACCCTGATGCTGAAGATGAAACCCTCGACAGCCTCCCAGAGGATGGGGATGAGCCGGATTCAGACAAAGATGCAACGGGTGAGAACTAAGAAACTAATACGAGGCGGTAGATTATGGCAGAAATTTCAGCAAAGCTTGTCAAGGAACTCCGAGATAAGACCGGGGCCGGGATGATGGACTGTAAAAAAGCCCTTACCGAGTCCGATGGGGATATGGAAAAGGCGATTGAATGGCTGCGGCAAAAGGGCCTGGCCTCTGCGGGTAAAAAATCGGGACGGGTGACTGCCGAGGGCCTGGTGGATAGCTATATTCACACGGGGGGCCGGATTGGTGTCTTAGTGGAAGTCAACTGTGAAACGGACTTTGTTGCCCGCAATGAAGCCTTTAAGGAGCTGGTTCAAAATATCGCTAAACAAATTGCCGCTTGCCCCAATGTGGAGTATGTGGCCATTGAGGATATCCCCACTGCTGTGGTGGAAAATGAGCGAAAAATTGCCATGGGTTCCGATGCCCTGGCGGGTAAAAAAGAGGAAGTCAAAGCCAAGATTGTCCAAGGAAAATTGGATAAGACTTTGCGGGAAATGTGCCTCCTTGACCAGGCCTATATTCGGGATCAAAACATCAGCGTGGCCGAATTGGTGACTCAATCCATTGCCCAATTGGGTGAGAACATCAAAATTCGCCGGTTTCAACGCTTTATCCTCGGAGAAGGCATTGAGAAAGTGGAATCTAACCTCGCTGCCGAAGTTGCCGCCCAAACCCAGGCCAAGGTGGAACCCGCTCCTGCGCCTGCCCCGGAACCCGAACCCACTCCAGAACCCGCCCCAAAAGCTACGAAGGCCAAAACCACTCGTTCCAGCCGGAGCAAGGCCAAGTAGGCAGTGCTTGAGAATCGATAGAGATGGGATCGAGAGGCAGGAAAATCGAACTAACTTAGACAGAGGCGGTCTTGCTGGGGGCCGTCTTTTGTTTTAGGCAGCCAGTTTTGCACCAGGATTGTTGTGACACTACAGGATAGAAGCCGTGGCTAACTTAGAGCAAATCCAGCAGGAATTAACGGTGCTTCACGACCAGGCCCGGCAGGGGTTTGCCCAACTGCATCAGGCCTACGGCCGGTATCTCAAGATCTTAGGCCCTATCGCCCAGCAACAACTGATCACCGCAGCCTATCAAGTTTGCACCCAGATCGTCCCAGAACGGTTTTTAAAGTTAGAGCCAGAAGCGCGGGAAAGACTACAACGGAAAATCCACTTACTGGGGGAAGACCTGCGCCTCAGCTTGGGGGAGTTACTCCCTGAACAACCGGTGCTTGAACAAAGCAAGACTCCAACAGTAGAGGATCAAGGAACAGAAAACAGCACTGAAGCAGATGAAAATCCAGAAAGCTCTCCAGAATCTCTCCAAACAGAAGACAATCAAGCCAAGGACATTACTCCAAGTCCCAAATCATTGCCAGAGCCGAATCTGGAGATGACCATTGCTAAGCTTTTGCACCAGGCCGCCCATGGAGTCAATCGAGCCTTGCAAAAGGTGGACATCTTACCGGAGTTTCCTTGGGAGCAGATTCTCGAAATTGCCTTAAAAGCCCAAGGTCGCCCCCTCAGTCGCCTCCCTAACATCATGATGGTGATGGTTGCAGGCCCGGAGGATCGGTCTGAAGATCAACCCACTGCTCGCCCGCAAAAGTCTAACCATAACCCCCCTTCCGGTGGCGAATCTGGTCAATTGGTCGAGTCTCCCAGCGACGATACAGAAGCTCAAGCGGATGCCGAAGAAACAGAAAAACGAGACAACATTGATATTGCGGCATTTTTCCAGGCCCTGATGAATCGGCGTATTCAAGAGGCTGATGCAGAGGATGAAGACCAAGCTGATGAGGACGAAGAAGATGAAATTCAATTTGATCCCGAAGATACTTCCACGAGCGACTCAACATTGGCCCAAGAGGTGTCCCGCTTGCAAGCCCAGTTAAATGAGATGGATGTTCCCCCAGCGGATGATCGGCCAATTCCTCTGATTGCCATTTATTTACATTTGGAAGACCTAGATTTCAACCACCCCGGCCTGGGGAGTCAACGCCAACAAATCCGCCAGTTAAAAATTAAACTCGCCCAACTCCAGGAAAAAATTGCCGAGACATTCCGACAGCGATTAGTTTTAGAGGCCAGCCGGGCCTGGCGGGAAACCTGGCCGAGGGAATCCCTGTCAAAACTGCCAGAATCTTGATTTAGGGCTAGAGAATAATCTATGGGTATGTTTACAGGCCAGTTAAGGAATGAACCGTTTTTTCTGCCAGGTCGCGATCCCAACCGAGCCTGTTTAATGCTCCATGGCCTGGGGGCTGGAACCTATGAACTACAAATCTTGGCGGAACATCTGCATCAACAAGGAAACACCCTTAAGGCGATCCTCTACCCCGGCCATGATCAGCCCCAAGCCAATATGCCCAACTCCACCTGGCAACAGTGGTACAAAGCGGTAGAACGGGCCTATCTAGAGTTAAAAGCGACCTACTCGGAAGTTGATGTGATTGGCTTTTCCACGGGCTGCCCCTTGGGGTTATATCTGGCCAGTCAGCATCCAATCAGAAAATTAGTCTGTTTGTGCCCCTACTTGTCCTTAAAACAACCTTGGTATTCTCCCGTTCCCTTGGAATCGCTGATCAAATCCGTTGGCCTTTTCTTACCCCAGGTTCCTCGGCTCGATCTACCGTTTCGAGATCCCACCTTGAAAGCCCAGGTCAACCGCGTCAAGTTCTATAGGACGTTTAACTTAGTGGCGGTTCGCAGTGCAATGGAGCTAATTGAGACAGTGAAGCCCTTGATTCCAGAAATTACTGTACCTACACTGATTATCCAGGCCCGCCACGATACGATTGTCAATCCTGAAGGCGCGGTTTACCTCTATGAAGCCTTGGGGTCAGGGATCAAAAAACTGGCCTGGTGCGAAAACTCAGATCATATTATTACCCTTGACTATGATCGTGACCAAGTTGCGGCGGAAGTGACTGCATTCTTGAACTAGAGTAGGAAAGGCAACCCCAGACTGCGTATAAATAGTGATGCTCCGATGATTAAAAATGACCGCTGGATTGTTGACCAGGCCCGCCTGGGAATGATTACCCCCTTTGAACCGGCCCAAGTTCGCAAAGTTGATCAGGATGGGGTGTTAATCCCTGTCATTAGCTATGGGGTTTCTAGCTATGGCTATGATATTCGCCTCTCGCCTCAGGAAATGTTGGTCTTTAAGCATATTCCCGGCACGGTTGTTAATCCTAAAAACTTTAATCCCGGCAATTTGGAGCCTGTGGAATTACAGACGGATCAGTATGGCAGCTATTTTATTATTCCCGCCAATTCCTATGGCCTGGGGGTGAGTTTAGAGTCTATCCAGATGCCCCCAAACGTTACAGCTATTTGCCTGGGGAAAAGTACCTATGCTCGGGTTGGCCTGATTGTCAACATTACCCCCCTAGAAGCAGGTTGGGCTGGAGCGGGAATTACCTTAGAGTTTTCCAATGCCTCCAGTGCCGATTGCCGGGTCTATGCCAATGAGGGGGTGGCCCAGTTACTCTTTTTTGAGGGTGACCCCTGCGAAACTACCTATGCTGACCGCCAAGGCAAATACCAAAACCAATCCGGTCGGGTGACTCTGGCTAAAGTTTAAGAAAAAAATAAGAAATCTCAAAACTACCAACCCTAGGCTGATTTTTGCTAGTCTTAAATCAAATTTGTGTGACTTTTTCACGAATTTCTGTATTTAGACCAGTGAGATTGCCGTGCTAATTGAATTCACTGTTGGCAACTATCGCTCCTTCAAAGAGAAAGTGACATTCAGTATGGTTGCTACTAATCTTATGTCTAAAAATAAGAGTCTTGATGAAACTAATGTCTTCAAGGTAGATGAGAAACTTAGCCTTTTGAAAAGTGCGGCAATATATGGGGCTAATGCCAGTGGAAAAAGTAACTTAGCCAAAGCCCTAGCATTTATGAGATGGTTTATGTCCAACTCATCCAGAGAAACCCAAAGCACAGATAAAATTAGAGTTGAGCCGTTTAAACTCAGTACGGAAACTGATGCCCAACCCAGTTTTTTTGAAATTGTATTCCTAATGGATCAAAAAACCTATCGTTATGGTTTTGAGGCCACTCCTGATGAGATTGTTGCAGAATGGCTCTATTATGTTCCTAAATCAAGAGAGACTAGGCTTTTTGAACGTAATAAAGACAAATTCAATATTTCTAGAACCTACAAAGCTGATGGGATTCAACAAAAAACCAGAAAAAATGCCCTGTTTCTGTCCGTATCTGCTCAATTTAATGTTGAGATTGCGGAAAATATATTAGAGCGGTCAATCGGTTGTATTTACTTAGTTTCTGGATTAAATGATATTGAGTATCGTCTTTACACAATTGACTGTTTAGTAGATACAGCATTTTTCATGACTAGTTGGCACAGTAGCAACAGTGGGTAAAATAA